>NZ_JANSHQ010000056.1:0-2931 GCF_047461715.1 Synechococcus sp. R8-2
GACGACGAAGTGATCATCGAGTATTGCCTGCAGGTGGAAGATTTGGAGCAACTTCCCCTAAAGCTCATCGAGGCGGCCAAAGAGCGGGGCGGGCGAGACAACATCACAGTAGTGATTGCCGAATACGCCTAGTTTGCCCCCGGCTAGAGACGGTATTGGCGGTACACTTCGCTGGCCGCTCGGTGCAGCAGGGAGTGGCGATACACGAGGCGGTTGAGGTCTTTGCCGTAGCCGCCGCCGATGACGCAGGCGACAGGATAGCCCTGCTTTAGACATGTGTTCAGCACTTGCATGTCCCGCCGAAACAGGCCCTGGTCGCTGAGGGCCAGCTTGCCCAGGAGATCTTCCTCGTGGGGATCCACACCGGCATCGTAGAGCACCAGATCGGGGCGCACCTGAGCCAACAGATCGGGCAAGTGGTCGGCCAAGGTCTGGAGATAGGCTTCATCTTCCATGCCTACCGGCAGGGGCACGTCCAGGTCGCTCTGTTGTTTGGTGGCGGGGAAGTTGGCCTCGCAGTGCATGGAAAAGGTGAACACCCGCGGCTCGGAGCGAAAGATCCAAGCAGTGCCATCTCCTTGATGGACATCCAGATCCACGATCAAGAGCCTTTGCACCAGCCCTTGCTGCAGCAGGACTTGGGCGGCAATGGCCAGGTCGTTGAAGATACAAAAGCCGGAGCCGTAGCCGGGAAAGGCATGGTGGGTGCCGCCGGCGGTGTTGCAGGCCAAGCCATGGCGCAGGGCCAATTGGGCAGTCAGGATGGTGCCGCCCACCGCTCGACAGGTGCGCTGCACCAGCTCCGGGCTCCAGGGCAGGCCGATGCGCCGCTGCAGCTTGGCCTTCAGGGATCCCTCACAGTAGGCCCTGACGTACTCAGGGGTATGTACCGACTCAATCCAGGCGAGAGGGGGCAGCTCAGGGTGGTGCACTTGCTGGGGGCGGATCACCCCTTCCCGCAGCAGCAGCTCTTGCAAGAGGCGAAATTTCGGCATGGGAAAGCGGTGGCCCGGCGGCAGGGGGGCACTGTAGTCGGGGTGGTAAACAATTGGCAAAGACATCAAGGGCAATCGAATTGACGGCGGCGAGCATGGCCTATGACGGCTCCAGTGCTTATGGTAGAGGTAGCCCGCTCCTGCCGGATCCCTTCGAGACTCTTGCAAACCTGTTCTCCGTACCGCCGCGATTCCCTATGTTTACTGCGTCGGATCCCTTTTTGGGTCGCCTCTTGGCTCAGCGTTATCGACTCGTACATCTGCTGGGACAGGGGGGCATGGGGCGAGTCTATTTGGCTCAAGATTTGCTCTTTGGTGGGGTGGAAGTGGCTGTCAAGCTGCTCTCCCAGCCGGCAATGGATCGGCGCACCCGCCTGCGCTTTGAACGGGAAGCGAAAGCCTGCGCGGCTTTGGGCCAAAAAAGCCTGCACATTGTCAAAGTCAATGACTATGGTATTACCCCCGATGAGGTGCCTTTCTATGTGATGGAATACCTGAACGGCAAGACCCTCAAGGATATTCTGGCCGCGGGGGCTTTGCCTTTGGAGCGCTTTTTCCGGCTGGCCCGCCAAATTGGCCTGGGGTTAAAGGCGGCCCACGAGGGGATCCTCATGGAAGGGCAAAGGGTACAGGTGATCCACCGCGATTTGAAGCCGGCCAATGTGATCGTGGTGGCCGATGACAGTTTTGGGGAACTGGCGAAGCTGGTGGATTTCGGCATTGCCAAGCTGCTCAACAGCCATGAATCTTTGAGCTTTACCCATGCCTACCTGGGAACGCTGGCCTATTCTTCCCCGGAACAGCTGGAAGGGTTGCCGCTGGACGTCCGTTCCGACATCTACAGCTTCGGGATCATGCTGTACCAGATGGTGTCTGGCCAGATGCCCCTCAAGCCCACCACCGAATCTTTCCCGGGCTGGTACCAGGCCCACCACAAGCACCGGCCCATCCCTCTAGAAGACTGGGGACTGAAGTTTCCGCTGCCCGCCGGTTTGTCTGACTTGATCCTCGGTTGCCTGGCCAAAGATCCTGCCGCCCGCCCGCAGTCGGTGGCCAATGTGTTGGCGGAGCTGGAGCACATTCAAGCCAGAGCACAGGGATCTATTGCCCCTCAGGTCCCAGTCGCCTCGTCGGAAGAGGCTGCCTCTGGCCCACTTTCTGGAGGTCTCCCTGCCGCTGCGCCGTCCTTGGTTACAGCCGGTACTCTGCGGCTCAGGCCCTTGACGGCGGCCACGGAGGTCGAGAACGGGGGATCCCTGCTTTGGGTGCGCCTGATTCCCTTTCTGATGGGCGGGCTGCTGGGCTGGGTTTTGGTGAGTTGGCAATGGGGACAGTTGCTGCAGCGCCCCTCGGCCCCCCGTGTTTCCGGGCCAGGATCTCGTCCGGCAGTGGAAGATCCCATTGCCCCAGAGAATGTCCATCCTATGCCTGGGGAGCTTGTCCCTGAGCCCCTTGTTTTGGCTTCAGAGCAGAACGGACGGCGGGATCCCGCGCCGGAGCTGGAACCCTACACCCGGAGCGGGCCAGTGTTTCGCGCCTTTCCCCTGGAGACTTCCCGCGAGACGGTACGGGCCAGCCTGGGATCCCCCAGCCAGCAAGGGCATGGTGCTTGGCCCAATACCGTGTACGACCTGTACCGCTTTGGCGGGGTGGACTTGGGCCTCACCTACGACGAATCCAGCCTGGCCCTGCGGCAAACCGAAGCCACCGTCACCGATGGCGTACCCACCCCTCAAGTGGAAGGACTCTTGGAGGATATGCTGCAAGCCCCCTTGCCTGCTCAACTGCAGCGAGAACTGCAGGCTGTGCGCGAGGGACGTTCCGGGCGAGTGCAATTCCGCGTTGGCCCCTGGGCCGGCAGGATCGAGCGCAGCGCCCAAGGTCACCTTTACATGGCCCTCTGGGATCCCACGCTGCCCAGCGGTGCTCCACCCCC
>NZ_JANSHQ010000057.1:0-5137 GCF_047461715.1 Synechococcus sp. R8-2
TTTCGCCTCTCCCGCTACCAGGAAAAGCTGGAAGCCCTCTATGCCGAGCAGCCGGAGTTTATCCAACCAGAAAGCCGCCGCAATGAGGTGATTAACTTTGTCAAGCAGGGCCTGCGGGATTTTTCCATTTCTCGCCCCAGCGTCTCCTGGGGGATCCCTTTTCCGGCGGATCCCGGCCAAACCCTCTACGTCTGGTTTGACGCCCTGATCAACTACATCAGTGCCGCTCTGGATCCTGACGACGAGCCCACCTTGGCAAATGCCCTACGCCGCTACTGGCCTGCGGATGTGCACCTGGTGGGCAAGGACATCGTCCGCTTTCATGCCATCTACTGGCCGGCCATGCTCATGTCCGCAGGTCTGCCCCTGCCCAAGCAGGTGTTTGGCCACGGCTTTCTCACCAAAGATGGCCTCAAGATGAGCAAAAGCTTGGGGAACACGGTGGATCCCTTTGAGCTGGTGCAGCAATACGGCGCCGATGCCGTGCGCTACTACTTCCTGACGGAAATCGAGCTGGGCAAGGATGGCGATTTCAGCGAGGGCCGCTTCGTTGACGTGCTCAACGCCGATCTGGCCAACGACCTGGGCAATCTGCTCAACCGCACCCTCAACATGCTCAGGAAATATCAATCCGACTACCGCGTTCCCGCCGTCGGGATCCCTGCAGATCACCCCCTCAAAACCCTGGCCGAGCGCCTTGCCCCGGCAGTGGCCGACGCCTACGAGCGGCTGGATCCCAGCTCTGCTGCCCGCAAAGCCCTCAGCTTAGCCCAGGCCAGCAACAAATACCTTGATGAGCAGGCTCCTTGGACGCTGCACAAGCAAGGGCAAAACGAACGGGTGGCCCAGATCCTCTATGCCGTTCTGGAAAGCGTGCGCTGGGTGGCAGTGCTGCTCTCGCCCCTCATTCCCGCTCTCAGCCTCAAGATCCTGCAGCAACTGGGGTTCTCCCTCACCGACATCACGCAACTGCGCTGGGATCCCGATGCGACTTGGGGCCAGCTTCCCCCCGGGCAAGAGCCCCAGCCTCCTACGCCTGTCTTTCAGAAGATCCTGAGGAACGCCTAGGGATTGGCGATGTCCGGTCGGGAAGATTGGGCAGCGGCTTGGGATCCCTCTGGTGTGGCTCCGCCGGCAAAAGGGCGGTCACCTCCCAGGGGAAGTGTTGATGAAGCAGCGGAGAAAGAACGGTTGGATGGGTCGGATGGGCGCAGCCGCGGGTTGTGAATCGCGCCAGTGGTGGGGGGCACTTCGCCGGACAGCGTCTGCCAGGCTGCCCGTACCCCTGCCCAAAAGCTGCGGATATTGACTTGGGCGCCCTGGGCTTGGGTGCGTGCTCCTTCGATGGAGCGGTTGACCTGCTTCACCACCTGCCCGGCCCCTTTCACCCCTTCGTCGAGGCTGTCGGCAATCTCGCTCACTTCCAGGCTGGTCAGGCGCAGGGCTTCCAGTGTGGGCGGCAATTCCCGCAGCAGCGTGTCGAAAAAGCGCTCCACGCTCTGGGCAGCTCGACCCAGTTGAATGACGGCAGGTAGTAGGGTCAGGATCACTGCCAAAATGCCCACTGCTACCAGGCCTACCGAGAGGCCGAGCCAAAAGACCGGGTCGTTCATCCCGCCGCCTCCTCCCCATCCCGAGCTTCTAGGTCAGCTTCTTCCCCGCCAAAGGGACGCGAGTTCTGGGCTTGGAGCAGCTCCCTTCGCTTCTGCAACATGGCTTCTTTGCCCACCGCCACTGCCTGCTGCAGCCGCAGCAGAGCCTCATCCAAACTGCGTTGGGCAGCGTCGAACAACTTTTCCGATTGATATTGCAGACTGCTGGTCACATCTTCTGCCACCTCTGGCAGGGCCTCTGCCGATTTCTTCAGCAGTCGCCGCGTCTCCCGTCCGCTGCGGGGAGCCAAGAGCAGGCCGATGGCGGTGCCCACAGCAGTTCCCAGCAACAGCCCACCGATAAACGCGCCAGTCCGGTTTTCAGCCATGCTTTGCCAGAGTTGAGTTGGATACGGGTGGCCCCGAAACCAGACTACCTTAAGATCTCGCGGGATCGGCGGGCTTGCCGCGCGCCGGGTCAACTGTTCCTAGAGAATCCGCAGGGGATCCACATCCAGGCTGACGCGGATCCCTTGGGGGGGATGGCCAATGGCGGCCTGGATCTGCGCAGCCAGCTTCGGGCGATCCCAATCTTGGTCGGGCAGTTGCTTCAGCAGGATCTGCCAGCGGTAGCGTCCGGCAACCCGCTCCACCTGAGCTGGCCCCGGCCCCAACACCTCTGCCGGGATCCCCTGTAGGCGTTCGGCCACCCGATGGCAATAACGCTCCAGGGCTTCCAGGCGGGTGCTGCTCAAGCGGATCAAAATCAAAGCTCGGTGGGGAGGATAGCCCCCCTCTCGCCGTTGTTGCAGTTCTGCCCGCAAGAAGCCCTCGTAATCTTGGGCCAGCACCGCCCTCAAAATCGGGTGCTCCGGCAGATAGGTCTGGATAATCGCCTGTCCTGGCAGGGATCCCCGGCCCGAGCGCCCTGCCACCTGGGTGAGCAGTTGAAAGCTGCGCTCGCCGGCGCGATAGTCGGCTTGGTGCAACAGCCCATCGGCGGCCATCACGCCCACCAAGGTTACCTGGGGTATGTCCAGCCCTTTGGTGAGCATTTGCGTGCCCACCAGCACCTGGGCCTTGCCGCTGCGAAACTGCTCCAGCAAATCGCGATGGGATCCCTTGCGGCGGGTGGCGTCGCTGTCGTAGCGCAAAATCGAGAGCTGGGGCCAATGCTGGTGCAGCACTTCCACCACTTTTTGGGTGCCGGTGCCGAAGTGCTTCAGGTAGGGGGATCCACAGGCGGGGCAGCGCTGCGGATGGGGTTGGCGGGCGCCGCAGTAGTGGCAGCGCAGTTCCTGCCCGCCGAGATGGGCCAGATGAAAGGTGAGAGAAACATCACAATGCTCGCAGGTGAGGACAAACCCGCAGCTACGGCACAAGACGAAGGTGCTGTGGCCGCGGCGGGGGACAAAGAGAATGGCCTGTTCCCCTCTGTCCAGCGTCTGCTGCAGGGCCTGGTGTAGACGGCGGCTGAGGATGCTGCGGTTGCCGGCTTGGAGCTCCTGGCGCATGTCCACCAGCTCCAGTTGGGGCAGGGTGGCCGGGATCCCAGCTTGGGGGATGCGCTGCGGCAGGGCCAGCCGGATCCACCGCTGCGGATCCTGCAGATGGGCGGCATAGGTTTCCACCGCTGGGGTTGCACTGCCCAGGACCAGGGGACAACCGGCCAGCTCGGCCCGCCACTCGGCCACCTGACGGGCGTGGTAGCAGGGCTGGGGCTGATCCTGCTTGAAGCTGTCGTCGTGCTCTTCGTCCAAGACGATCAGGCCCAGCTTGGACAAGGGGGCAAACACCGCCGAGCGGGTGCCGATCACCACTTGGGGGGTGGAGGACAGCATCTGCCGCCAGGTGTCGTAGCGCTCGCCTTCCGAGAGGCCGCTGTGGTAGGCCCACACCTGGGATCCCAGCCGCGCCCGAAACCGATCCATCAGTTGCGGGGTAAGGCCGATCTCGGGCACCAGCACCAGCGCCGACCGTCCTTGCTGCAGCACCTGGGCGATCACCTGCAGGTACACTTCCGTTTTCCCAGAACCGGTGACCCCGTGCAGTAAAAACCGCTGGAACCGGCCCAAAGCTTGCCGGATCGCCTCTACCGCCTGGGCCTGGGCGGCCGTCAAGGGCCTGGGCGGATCCCGCCACCCCGGCAGGCTGGCATCTCCCAGCCGCAGCAGTGGGCGCTCGTAGAGGTGGACACGGCCTTTGCGGGCCAACCCCTGCAGAACCGCTCGGCTCACTCCTGCCAGGCGCTCCCACTCGGCGAGCAGCAGCTCTCCCCCCTTCTGCTTGAGGATCTGCAGCGCCTTCTGCTGAGGGAGGCTCAGCCCCTCTGGGGAGTCGTCGGCCAGACTGGCGGCCAGCTGGGTTTTCACCCTGCCCCCCTGTTGCTCCTGCCAAAAGCTCTCCACCCAACCCCGTCGCTGCAGTTCCCGCAGGGCGAGGGCGGCAGTGGGCACCTGCTGTTGCACATAGCGCCAAGACAGCTCTCCCCCTTTGGCCTGAAGCAGCTGCAGCAGGGTTTGGGCAGCCGGCGAACATTCCTCCCCTTCGGCAGGGAGCCTGAGCAAGCGGACACGCCGCTGAGAACGGCTGAGCAAGCCGGGGGGCAATACCGTGCGCACCACCTGGGCCAGAGGGGTGAGGTAATAGTCGGCCACCCGCTGCAGCAGGGGCCAGAATTCTTTGGGCAGGATCCCTTTGGCCACCACCGCCTCGATCTCCCGCACCGACTGCGGATCCACCCCTGCCGGCAGCTCGGAGCGCCAACCCAAGGCCACTGCCCCCGCCATTTGCTGACCAAAGGGTACGCTGAGCAGGTCGCCCGCTTCTGGCGCGGATCCCTCTGGCACACGATAGGTAAAGCAACCCCCCAAATGGGGATGATCCACCCACACTTCCAGCCAGCGGGGAGGCACAGGCTGCAACACGGGATCCCTCACGGACGGGGCAGAAACCTCGGCAGATCGACCGCCCGCTTGCTTGCCCGAGACGGTAGAGGTTGGGCCAGGGGCTGAATTGTAGGCTTGGCAGCAGGGGTTGGAGACAGAGCCTGGCCAAGGGACTCTGTTCGCGTGAGGGCGCTGGAGGTATCGGCCCGAGGTGGGACATCCAAGCCTTTGCGTTCCAAAGCCGCCTTCAAGCTCAGCACATGCATCTGCTGCTGCTCGTATTTTTCTCGGAGAGAGCGGTTTTCTTCCCACAGGGCAGCACGCTCCCCTTGCAGGGCTTTGATCTGCTCTGCTTGCTTCTCCAGTTGCGTGGACAAGGTTGCAATTTCTTCTTGCAGATGGAGAATGGTTGCCTGCGCAGAGCGCAACTGTGGCTGCCAGTCGGGTTGGGCGGCCAACTGCTCCAAGGCAGCCTGCAACTGCCGCTCCATGGCGGAGAGATGCTGCTGGGCTTGGGCGTACTGTTCCTGCAGATGGCGGTGCTCTTGCTGCCAACGGGTAACTTCCGCCTGGGCTTGGGAGAGGGCCACTTGCAGCGCTTCGGCCTGGGCCTGCCACTGCTGTTGAAGCTGTTGCTGCGCCAGGGATCCCTGGCGC
>NZ_JANSHQ010000058.1:0-1970 GCF_047461715.1 Synechococcus sp. R8-2
GGCCATAAATTGCTAGCCTAAAGACAGCAAACTCCAGACCGTAGGAACACGCCGATGCAGTGGGTGAACGCGCTCTCCCAGCTCCCTTCCCTAGAAGCGGCTCTGCGGCAGGTGGTGGAGGAAGCCAAGGCCAAGCTTCAGGCAGCCCAACTGAAAAGTGTCCTGAGTCGGCAGGTGCAGACGGTGGGATCCGGCAGCTTGCCGGGGCTGCTGACGGGGTATGTTCCCTCTCAGCCTCTGCGGCCCAACCTGGGGGTTTTGTTTGTGTCGGCGGCCTTTGCCAGCGAATACATCCGGGTGTTGCCATTGCTGTCGGGGCTGCTGGAGGTGGACGTTTTGATCGGCTGCTCCGGGGGTGGCATTGTGGGTGGCGGGCATGAAATTGAGGATGGCCCGGCTCTCTCCTTGTCTTTGGCGGTCATGCCGGAGGTGGTGCTGCATCCTTTTCATCTGCGGGGGAACCAATTGCCAGACTTGGATGCGGCTCCTTCTGCCTGGGTCGATTGTGTTGGGGTTTCGCCGCAGAGCAAGCCTCATTTTCTGCTCTTGGCCGATGGATTTTCCTCTGGCATCTCAGAGTTGCTGCAGGGGTTGGATTTCGCCTATCCGGGATCAGTCAAAGTGGGGGGATTGGCCAGTGGGGGCCGCGGCCCTCGGGGCAATGCTCTGTTTTTGCTGGATGCGCGTACCCTCACACCTCGGCGGGAGCTGTATCGAGAGGGCACAGTGGGGCTAGCGCTCTACGGCAATGTGGTGCTGGATGCAGTGGTGGCCCAGGGGTGTCGCCCCATTGGGGATCCCTTGCGGGTGACGGAAGCAGAGGGGAATGTGATTCTTGGCTTGGAGGGTCGCCCTCCTCTAGCGGTTTTGCAGGACTTGGCAGAGCGGCTCAGTCCCGTGGATCAGCGATTGGCCCGCCACTCTCTCTTCATCGGCCTGCTGATGGATGAGTTCAAGTCGGAGCCGACGCCGGGAGATTTCCTCATTCGCGTAATCTTGGGCGTTGATCCGCGCGTGGGGGCGCTGGCCATCGGGGATCAGGTGCGCCCTGGCCAGACGGTGCAATTTCATCTGCGGGATGCCCAGACTTCGGCAGAAGATCTGCGTTGGGCCCTCAGCCGCTATTGTGCCGAGCGCAACTTGAGGCAAAGCCCCTCTCAACCGAGGCCGGAGCCTTGTGGGGCGTTGATGTTCTCCTGTTTGGGGCGAGGCAAGGGCCTGTACGGCACTCCCGATTTTGACTCGCAACGGTTTCGGGAATTGCTTGGAGAGCTGCCCTTGGGGGGGTTCTTTTGCAATGGTGAGATCGGCCCCGTTGGGGGATCCACCTTTTTACACGGCTACACTTCCTGCTTCGGGATCTTCCGGCCCGCCCACTAGAGGGGGGATCCCTCGCCCTAAGAGCCGGCGAAATTGGATAGACTGGGGATCCCATGTCAACAGCTTGGTCAAGGATTTCTCATGCAGCTTCATCTCAGCGAGCCGCCACTCACTCAAGGGGAATGTGCCCTGGTCTATTGCTTTGCCGCTTCCGGCGGGAATGGCCGCTTTCCTCTGCCCCCTGAGATCGCCTCTTGGGATGAAAAGGCGTGGTCAGGGCTGGTGGCGGAAACCGTTCAGGAGCAGGGGTTTCAGGGGAAGCCGAATAGCAGTGTTGCCCTGCGCCTGACAGGAGAGATCCGCAAACTGGTGTTGGTGGGGCTAGGGGATCCCGCGGCCCTAACGCTAGAAGCCCTACGACGGGCCACAGCCAACGGCCTGCGCCAGGCTCACAGCTTAAAAGCCAAGCAGGTGATGCTGTCTTTGCCGGAGACGGGGTTGGATCGGGTGCGTGGGGTTCAGGCGGTGGCCGAAGCCTGCCTACTGGTGGCGCACCGGGACAATCGGTTTAAATCTTCAGCCAAAGGGGAAGAGGAAAACAGCTTTTCTGTGCAGGAAGTAACTCTCTTGGTGCCGGGGTTGGCCCAGGC
>NZ_JANSHQ010000059.1:0-1147 GCF_047461715.1 Synechococcus sp. R8-2
TACGGAGCCGGACTCTAGCTTGACTTCTAGTACGCGATAGTGTAGCATAGTGCTCATGGAAAACACCATGCGCACAGGGAAAGCCGCAACACTCCTTGGTGTCTCGGTCAAGACGTTGCAGCGTTGGGAACGCGAAGGAAGGCTGATTCCGGTGGCCCGAACGGACAGCAACCGCCGTCTCTCCCCTGAGACGCAAATCCGTGCGGTCATCGGTTTGCGGCAGGCGAACCATGCGCCACCCACGCCGGTCGCCTCCTGTCGGGTATCGCGTGCGGCACAGCAGCCGGACCTGGCGAATCAGCGCAACGTGCTGGAAGAGGTCGTGGTGGCGACGGGATTGGCGGGGGTCGAGTGTATCGAGGAAGTGGGCGGCGGGTTGAACGTCACGCGCAAGCGGTTGCTGGCCCGTATGGACGAGATCGGGCGACGGGACGTCACGATGCTGATCCTTGCTCACCAGGGACCGCCTCACCCGTTTCGGCGTTGAGTGGTTCGAACATGACGCCAAAACCCATGGCTGCGCAGTGCTGGTGCTCACCCAGGAACGGCTGTCTCCCGAACCGGAAATGGGGCAAGACGTGATGACCATCGTGCACGGTTGTTCGTCTCGGCGATACGGTGTGAGGAACGATCGAAAGCAGGTGGATGCAGCGCTGAAACAGGATGCACATGGCGTCAAAAAGGCCCAACCATGCAACGAACCCCCACGATCGCTCGTTGCCCGACTCCTGAGCAGGTGGACTACTTCAAGCGCGCCTGCGGCACGGCGCGGCGTGTCTGGAACTGGGCGCTCAATGAGTGGAACAGGCAATACGCAGCAGGCGGCAGGCCAAACGCCATGGCGCTCAAAAAGCAGTTCAACGCCATCAAATACACCGACCCACAGTGGCTCGATGAGAACGGACGGCCGTGGTTGCGAGACATTCACCGGGACGCACACGCCCAGCCGTTTGCCCATCTCGCCAAAGCCTGGGAAAGATTCTTCGCCGACCTCAAGGCTGGCAAAGAGGCGCACGCACCGCGCTTCAAGAAAAAGGGGCGTTGCCGCGACAGCTTTTATGTTGCCAACGACAAGTTCCGTCTGGACGGCAAGACGATCCGTCTGCCCAAGATCGGCGACGTCGCTATGACCGAGGAACTGCGCTTC
>NZ_JANSHQ010000060.1:0-2682 GCF_047461715.1 Synechococcus sp. R8-2
GAGCCGGAGCCGGAGATGACTCCAGCAAAAGGCTTGCCCAAAGTTTTCTGGCTGTATCTTTTGGCAGCAGCCTGTGTGGCTATGGGGTTTGCGGATTTTCCCCTCATTGCCCTGCATCTGCAACAACAGTCAGGGAGCGATGGGGCAGGGATCCCTTTGCTCTATGCCCTGGCCATGGGGGTGGATGCCCTGGCCGCCCTGGGCTGTGGCTGGCTGTTCGACCGCGTGGGGCTGTGGAGCCTGCTGGGAGCGGTGGCGGTATCGGCTGGATTTGCGCCGCTGGCCTTTTCCGGTACCTATGCTCTGACGGTGCTGGGCATGGTGCTCTGGGGGATTGGTTTGGGGGCCCAAGAATCCATCATGAAGGCGGCGGTGGCCGGTATGGTAGCTCCCGAGACGAGGGGCTTTGCCTTTGGCCTGTTTACCAGTGTCTATGGATTGGCTTGGTTTGTGGGCAGCGCCCTGATGGGGGTGCTTTACGATTTCTCCCTGACTGGCTTAGTGCTCTTTTCGGTAGTCACTCAAGGGCTGGGGGCGGCTATCCTGCTGGCTCTAGTGTCCAGGAGGCAGGCCGAGGTGGGCTGATGAAAAGCCCCTGCACCAGATTACGGTGCAGCTCTTCGGGGGTTTCGTTTGTGCTAGTGGTGAGGAGCACCATCCCCTCAGGTTTTGGGCCACCTCCAGGAGCTTTTGTCAGAACCCGATTTTCAGAACTGATCCTTCATACCGCGCAGGCGAGCGAAGACCCGCACCGGATCCTGAGCTCCGGTGGCTGCCTGCAAAGCCGGCTGATCCCAACGCAAGAAGGGATTGGTGCGGCGTTCCTCGCCAATGGTGCTGGGGACAGTCGGGGATCCCGTCTGGCGCAGGGCAGCCACCTGCTGATAACGCGCCTGCAGGTCGGGGTTGTCTCCATCCACTGTCAGGGCAAACCTGAGATTGTTCAAGGTGTATTCGTGGGCACACCACACCCGTGTGGCTTCCGGCAACTGCCGCAGTTGATCCAGGGATCCCACCATCTGCTCCGGCGTGCCTTCAAACAGCCGCCCGCATCCCCCGGCAAACAGGGTATCGCCACAGAAGAGATCCCCACTCTCGGAAAAGTAGTAGGCAATATGGCCGCGGGTATGGCCGGGCACAAACAGCACCTTTGCTAGCCGACCCGCAAACTCCACTGTTTCCCCTGCCTTGAGCTCCACCGTCTGGCCAGGGATCCGCCCCCGATCCACCTGGCTGCCATAGACTCTGGCACGGGGATAGCGCTCCAAAAGCTGTCGGTTGCCCCCCACGTGGTCGTGGTGGTGGTGGGTGTTGAAAATGGCCACCAACTCCGCCCCCAGCTCGGCCAGCTTTTCCAACACGGGCTCAGCCACTGCCGGATCCACCACGGCTGCTGTTGCAGTGTCGGGATTGTGGAGCAGGTAGATGTAGTTATCGCGCAGGGCAGGCAACTGGAGAACGCGCATGGCTCGGCTAACTCTCAAAAATGGCCTGTTCTACGTCTTGCCGGCTGAGGGAATAGGGAAAAGATAAAGTTTTCGTGTTGCCGTCTGGGTAGGTGTATCGCACCCAAATGCTGGTTTCTTCCAGGCGCAAAATGGCTTTCCAGCCAGGCCGTTCGCAAAACCACTGCTCCACATCCTGCGGGTCGCGGGTGCAGCCCTGATCCTCCAGCCAGCGTTCGATGGTGTGGAGCGGGTGATTGTACAGGGGCGTGGTTGCAGGAGGCAAAGGCATGGCGAGATTCAAGAAAAGCAATCAAACCCTAGAGTCAACGGGCTATGTTCATTCAAGCACTCCTGATCCAGAATCCGAAAACTCGATCCCAATGTCCTACCGAAGAGGGCAGGAAATGCTCGCAGAATCAGCTTGCCCCACTCTCTCGCAGCCAAGCGAGGACACCTGCCAACACCAAACACACAACCAGGGTGGATCCCATCAGCAGCAGGGCACACAGCTCGCCAGCCGAAAGTGGGCGGGTTTCCATACGCAGCTCTAGAGAATCGGCACCAAGGGATCCCGGCATGCCCAGAGATCCCGTGTTGGCGGTCACCGCCCGTAAGCTGGCATCGTAGATGGCCCGTTTCGCCGGGTTGCTAAGGACAAGGTAGGCCTCCTGCAACTCTTGGAAGCAGCGAATGGCCACTTCCGGAGCCAGGGGAGAAGTATCGGGATGGTAGCGCTTGCTCAATTGCCGGTAGGCCCGCCGGATGGCCTCAGGAGATGCCCCTGGAGACAGACCCAGCCGTTGGTAGTAGGTGAGGGAAGTCAAGGAGCGCATGCAACCTATGGAGGAGCAAGACTACAGGGGCAGCAAAACCGCTTTCAGGGGAGCACAGCTCTAGTCCAGTGTAATCACTCGCGCAGACACCGGGATCCCTGCAGCAAGCCTCTATTCTTCCTCATCCTCTTCAGACTTAGCTTTGGGATAGTAGAAACCGGTGTTGCGACCGCTGAGAATGGCGCGCCCAATGGTCATGGCTCGCTGGGCCTGGAGCTTAGCTTTGCCCAGCCAGACGGCGTAGCGCCTGCGACTGCGGGCTTTAGAAGTTTTCTTCTTAGGAACAGGCATGGCTTCGCACAAAAACACAGCCTTACTAGGCTAGCATTGAGGCTGCGCTGCCGATCCCAGCTTTATTCAGGCAAGTAGCCTATCAGTGGTTGACCAAAAGGCGCGGCAAG
>NZ_JANSHQ010000061.1:0-3131 GCF_047461715.1 Synechococcus sp. R8-2
GTCCGTGGTTGGCTTGCCAACTACAGGGCTACCGAAAGCCTGCACTCTTTCGCTTTAGCGGTGCGGAGCGCTCTGCGTCAGCATGAGTGCGGGTAGTTTACTAGAGGCGCTGGATGGCAACAGGAACTTGGGGAGTGGCAATGGTGCAAGTCGAGGTGTTGGCAGAACAGGCACAAAGCTGTGCCCGGCGGCTGGGGATCCCTCAGTTTGATCTCTACGGGGCTCAAGTGGATGAAACCAGCGTGCAGGTAGATCATGGGGAACCTCGCCAGGTCAAGGCTTCCCATCGCTGCAGCGTGACGGTGCGGGCCTGGAACGACCAGGGTCAGGTGGGGGTGACCTCCACCACCGATGTGGATGAGGTGGGGCTGGAACTGGCCCTGCAAACGGCCTTTGAAGCCAGCCATTTTGGCGTGCGGGAACATGCCCCTCAATTCAGCCCGGAAGCCACTCTGCCCATTGCCCAGCCTTGTAACGACAAAGGGCCGTTGGCTTTGGCCGGCGACTTGTTGGAACAGTTGGTGGCTGCCGAAAAGGCACTCCTGGGATCCCATCCCGCCATTCAGGGGGTGCCCTACAACGGCCTAGCGCAGCGGCAGATCAACCGCTTCTACCTCAACAGCCACCAAGCCCTGCGACAAGAGGAGCATACCCTCGCTTCGGTTTTTCTCTACAGCAAGGCAGAGCAAGAGGGCCGCAAACCCCGCAGTGCCGGAGCCATGCGAGTGGCTCGCAGCCTGGATGAGTTGGATATCCAGGGTTGTGTGCAGGAAGCTGCTGAGAAACTGATTAGCCATCTGGAGTACGAGCGGATCCCCTCTGGAAAATACACAGTGGTCTTTTCCGGAGAAGCCTTTTTGAGTTTGTTGGGCGCCTTCTCCAATGTGTTCAATGCCCAAAACATTTTGGACAACCAAAGCCTGTCCACCCCAGAATCCCTGGGCAAGACCATTGCCTCACCTCTTCTGTCGGTGTGTGACGATGCCCTACACCCGACCAATGTGGGAGCGATCAGCTTTGATGGAGAAGGCACCCCCACCCGCCGTGTCCCTCTCATCACCAATGGGGTCTTGACCCACTTTTTGCACAGCGCCGGTACGGCTAAGCGCCTAGGAGCCAAGCCCACCGGCCATGCCAACATCGGCGCCAAGGTCACAGTTGCCGCCCACTACTACCATGTATTTGCCGGGGCACCGCCGGAGAGCACCTATGACTTGGCTGCGGCTAAAAATGTAGTTTGGATCGATGAGCTGCAAGCGCTTCATGCCGGCGTTAAGCCCCTACAGGGATCCTTCTCCCTGCCGTTTCAGGGGTGGTGGGTGCGCCAAGGAGAGCGCATCAGCATCGAAGCGGCCACGGTGGCCGGAGACTTTCTGGAGTTGTTGAAGTCGATTTTCTACGTCGAGCCCGAGCCGCAAGTCACACCGGGTGGGCTGTGTCCCCGCATCTGGGTTGCCGATCTCTCCATTACCGGCCAATAACCTTACTTTCAACTCATGAAACTGACCCGCATCGACCTCAACAGTTGGCTCATCCACACCCGGGAGCAAACCTTCCTATTGGATCCGTGGCTGGTGGATCCCTTGGTGTTTCTGGGGATCCCCTGGTTCATCCGCCTGGAGCACCGCCAGCCGCTCCCTTTTACGCCGGAGACCTTGCCCAAAATCGACGGGATCCTCCTCAGCCAAGCCCAGCCGGATCACTGCCACCCACCAACGTTGCAGCGCCTGGATAAGCGGATCCCCGTTTTGGCCTCGCCGGCTGCAGCCAGAGTAGTGAAGAGTCTAGGATTTGCAACGGTTCAGGCTCTGGATCCCTGGCAGTCCGCTCAGTGGGGGGATCTGCGCGTCACGGCCATTCCCGGTGCGCTCCTGGGGCCTGTCCGTGAGCTGGGCTATCTGCTGGAAGAGGTGTCCTCCCAGACACGGCTTTACTACGAGCCTCATCTGTCCCAGCCGGATGTCCGCCCGCGGCTGCAGCAGGAGTTTGGCTCCATCCATACCCTACTGATTCCGGTGGTGGGGCAGATCTTTCCCCTCTTGGGAGAGGTGATCATGGGGCCAGAGCGGGCCCTGGAGGTGGTGGCAGCCCTACGCCCCCAGCAGGTGATCCCAACCGCGATGGGAGAGGTGGACTACCACGGGTGGTTTGCCGCCCAGATCCGCCCCTTGGGCAGCCTGCAGGAGTTTCGAGAAAAGCTGGCAGCCTTGAATGCCGCCACGTCCCAATCTATCCGGTTGTGTTGCCCTGCCCCCGGAGAAACGGTGTCTCTTTCTGTTGCGGCCAAGCTATGAGCCTTTCTTCCCAAGCCCCGCCTAGCGCCGATCTGGTGGCCATCTTGCGGGCAGATTACGCTCGCTTTCCCCGGGATCAGACCTATGCGATCTACGACCCGCAGGTTTACTTCCGGGATCCCCTCAACGAGTTTCGCGGCTTGGATCGCTATCGCCGCATGATCGAGGGGATAGGGCGTTGGATAGAGGATATCCGTCTCGAGCTGCAGGATATTCGACAAACCGGCAGCCAGATCCGCACCGAGTGGATCCTAAGCGGTGCTTTGGCTTTGCCTTGGCGTCCCCGCCTGTGCATCCCCGGCTGGACAGAGATGCAGATCAATGAGACGGGGTTGATCGGATCCCATATTGACTACTGGCGATGCTCCCGCTGGGAAGTGCTGCTGCAAATGTTTCGGCCTGGGGAGCCCAAAGGATCCCGTTAATAGCTTCCATCCTTTGCTAGGATCACAAAGCTGACTTTTTAGCCCTCCTGGAAAGTCGCCCCTATTCTCAATCTGGAGAGATGGCCGAGTGGTCGAAGGCGCAGCACTGGAAATGCTGTGTGGGGTAACTCACCGTGGGTTCGAATCCCACTCTCTCCGCTGGAACTTGTTTGTGAGAGCAACTCACCGTGGGTAAGGCCATCCGGCCCGCTGGCGCGACCGAATCCCACTCTCTCCGTAATCCGATAACGTCCACTGAAGTCCAGAAAGCTCTTACCCAGCAAGGCTTCTGGGCTTTTTAGTGTCCACGATAGACCGGGGAAACCCACTGTAATCCAGGCTAAAGTGGGACACAATAGGGGATATAACAGACGGGGTGGGACATGGCCCTGTCAGCTAGAAATCGCAGGAG
>NZ_JANSHQ010000062.1:0-4441 GCF_047461715.1 Synechococcus sp. R8-2
TGGATGGACTGACGCAGCTCCTGAATGGATTGGCGGAGCTCCCGGATTTCTCGGCTGTTGGCAGCAGTCTGTTCAGCCGTCCAAGCCAGCAGTTGCTCCACTCGGTCTAAGCGGTCTTGGCTCTGACTATTCACCCTGATGCCTCGCCTTGTGAGTCTCTTGACAAACTGCAACCGATCATAAACGAAGTTGAGCTCTGCCAAACAGGATAGGGGGAATGGTCATTCCCAGAGCCGCCGGATTGGAGAGCGATGCAGCAACTGGTGGGCTTCGGCCAGCAACTCCGGGATAGGCAGATGTTCTGGGCAGCGGGGTAAGCAGTCACCGCATTCGGTACAGCGGTCGGCAAGTGACCCCGGAAACCAATGCCCAGCTTGGCCGAACATGTTGTAGCGGTACCGAGCAAACTCCGTCATTTCGTGGGCAATGGCCAAGTTGCGCAAACGCAGCACTTCGGGAATGTGGATCCCTTCTGGGCAGGGCAGGCAGGCGTAGCACTGGGTGCAGCGGCTGGATCCCAAGCGTTCCTGCTCGGCTTGGCGCAACCGCTCCTGAATCTGAGGGCCATCCACCCACCAACGGTCGGGATCCTGTAAAGCCGACAAGGCCACCTGTAGCTCCTCAGGATGAGTGATGCCCAGGCTGAGGGTGTGAACACGGGGATCCGCCAGCAAAAAACGATAGGCAAACTCCAAGGGGCTGAAAGGTGCACAGCACTCCTGCAGGTGTTGGGGCGGGCGATAGAGCATTCCCCCTTTATCGGCAGGAGAAATGATGAACACGCCCATATCTTGCTGGGCAGCCGCTTCTAGGGCCGGTGCATTGCGCTGTTGGAAAAAGTGATGGTGCAAATTAACAAAGTCAAAGCATCCTGTCTGGATGGCCTGCAAAATTAACTCCAGGGATCCATGGGTGGAAAAACCAATGTGGCGCACCCAGCCTTCCTGCTGCATCTGCTGGAGAATCGGCAGCCCTTTCTGCAGCACCCACTCCAGGTGTTCCGGCAGGTTGATGCCATGAAAGGCAAATTGATCCAAGTAATCCACCCGCAGACGGCGCAGGGATCCCTGAAGCCGCTCTCGCAACCCATCTGTGGGAGTGAGTTTGCTGGTCAGAATCAACTGATGGCGTGAAAAGGGCAGGGTTTGCAAAATCTCGCCCAAGAGCACCTCGGCATGGCCATAAGCCTGAGCCGTTTCGATGTGGTTGATCCCTGCGGCTAGGGCTGCCTCAACGGTTGCCTGAGCCTGAGCCCTGGGCACATTGACCAAGCGCATGCTGCCCAGAGAAAAAACCGAGACAAGCTGTTGGGTGCGCCCAAAGCGACGGTAGAGCATTGCGGCTGAGGTGATGCCAGCAACTCCCATCAAATCACCCCCCAGAGGCGGGAGACAGCTTCAGATGGCCGGGCACAGGCATGGTTTCCCTCAGGAGGGGTTTTTGCCCAGCAGTTCTGCCGCCAGCAGGATCGCCTGCTTAAGGCTCTCGCATCGGGCCACCCCTTGGCCGGCAATGTCGAAGGCGGTGCCATGATCGGGAGAGGTGCGAACAAAAGGCAGCCCAATTGTCAGGTTAACCGCCCGGTCAAAAGCCAGCATCTTCACCGGGATCAAACCTTGATCATGATAGAGAGCCAAGTAGGCATCTGCCACAGTTGGGGATCCCTGGCCATGCCAGGCTTGCGCGGGAGCCACCCACAGGGTGTCGGGGGGAAGCGGCCCCCAAATTTGGGCGTGGGCATAGGTGCGCAGCAGCTCGGTCAGCCATTCTTTTTCCTCCGATCCCAGTTGCCCCTGTTCGCCGGCATGGGGATTCAGGCCGGCTACTGCAATCACAGGATCCCGGATCCCAAAGGTGTGGCGCAGGGATCCCACCAGCACATTCAGCTTTGTCCGCACCCGCTCTGGGGTCAGCACGGTGGGCACTTGGCCGAGGGGAATATGGGTGGTGGCCAGCAAAACCCGCATCTGCCAACCGCTGTGGGGGGAACGGGCAACAAACATCATCCCGTAGTGCTCAGACCGACTCAGCTGGGCCAAAACTTCTGTTTGACCAGGGAACCGGTAGCCAGCTTGATGCCAGAGATACTTGGCGATGGGCGCTGTCACGATCCCCTGAAACTCCCCCTGCAACGTCCGTTCGACCGCCGTTCTCAGGTAAGCAAAACTAACCGCACCACTGTCGGCATCCCCTTGACCAATACAGCCAGGCTGTAACCGAAAGCCTGTGTCGCATTCCAGCATCGGGATCCCTGCCGGATGGGCCAATGGAGCCGGCGACCGATCTCTCAGCAGGCGATAGGTGGCTTCTAGAACCTGCCGATCCCCTACAACCGTGATGTGGGCGCAAGACTGCACCTCAGGATCCGCCAGCGCCTTGAGCACAATTTCCGGCCCAATTCCCGCGGGATCCCCCAAGGTCAGCGCCAGTTTGGGCCGTGGAATGCTCATGGTGTCTTTTCTTGAGAAGACGGACGATCCCCATGTTCCAGGGGAAAGAGAGTGCTGAGGAAAGCTGTGGGGAAGGTCGCCATCCCTTTGAGCAAGAATTCTGAGCTCAGCCTATCAAGTCAGCTGCAAGGGGATCCATGCCGGCAAAATGGTTTAATGAGGGTTTAGCGATATTGAACCTCTATGGCCGAGACATTCCTTTACAACGCCTTGCGTGCTGCCCTCGACGAAGAAATGGCCCGGGATCCCAACGTATTTGTTTTGGGAGAAGATGTCGGCCATTACGGCGGCTCCTACAAAGTCACCAAAGACCTGTATCGCAAGTACGGGGAGATGCGCCTGCTGGATACCCCCATTTGCGAGAACAGCTTCACCGGCCTGGCCATCGGGGCAGCCATGACCGGCTTGCGCCCGGTGGTGGAAGGGATGAACATGGGCTTTCTGCTGCTGGCCTTCAACCAAATTGCCAACAATGCCGGTATGCTGCGCTACACTTCCGGGGGCAATTTCAAGATCCCGATGGTCATCCGCGGGCCGGGCGGGGTGGGTCGTCAGTTGGGAGCAGAACACTCGCAGCGGCTAGAGGCCTACTTCCAAGCGGTGCCCGGGCTTAAGATCGTGGCCTGTTCAACTCCCTATAATGCCAAGGGCTTGCTCAAGTCCGCCATCCGCGACGACAACCCCGTTCTCTTTTTCGAGCATGTGCTCCTGTACAACTTGAAAGAAGATCTGCCAGAAGAGGAATACCTTTTGCCTCTGGACAAAGCCGAAATCGTCCGATCCGGCTCCGATGTTACCCTGCTCACCTACTCCCGCATGCGCTACCACGTGCTCAAGGCCGTGGACACTTTGGTGCAGCAGGAGATCGACCCTGAGGTGATCGATTTAATCTCGCTGAAACCTTTAGATATGGGAACCATTGCCGCTTCGGTGCGCAAAACCCATCGGGTGATCATTGTTGAGGAAGACATGAAATCGGGTGGCATTGGGGCGGAACTGACAGCTCGCATCATGGAAGAACTGTTCGATGAGCTGGATGCGCCGGTGATGCGTTTGGCTTCGCAGGACATTCCCACCCCCTACAACGGCACGCTGGAGGCGGCCACCATCGTGCAACCTGCAGATATTGTGGCGGCGGTGGAGCGGCTCCTCTACGCGGATTAGAACCCCCAAAAATCCCTACAAAACAGCGCCGAAATCTATCTCCCAGCAACTTGCAAAATCCTCAGGGCAACCTTGCTAAGATTTCCATGGCAGGGATCCGCGAATATGCAAGGCGTACTGCTGATCCTCTACATGTTGGTTGTCAGTGGCCTGATTGCCGTTGTTGGGGATCGGGTGGGCTACCGCATTGGCAAAAAGCGCCTTACCTGGTTTAACCTGCGCCCCCGCCATACCGCCATTCTGGTGGCCGTGGTGACCGGCGTGAGCATCTCCGCCCTGACCTTGGGCACACTGCTGCTCCTCAACCGCTCTCTGTCGGAGGCCCTGTTCAGCTACACCAACCAAATTGCCCAGGCGGAGCAAGAGCTGCGGGCCCTCAACCGCCAGAAAGCCCTCTTGGAAGCGGAAAATGCCGCTCTCAGGGTTGAGCGAGACCACCTCAAGGTGGATCTGGATCAATTTCGCACCCAGCAGTCGGCAGCCCAAACCCGCCTGAGCGAAGTGCGCGATCAGCTGGCAGTGGCGCTGCAGGAGCGGCAGGAGGCGGAGGCCAAGCTGGCGGCAGCCAACGAGCAACTGGCCAAGGTGCAGCCCAGTTTGGATCGAGCCCAGGCCGAGTTGGAGGCAGTGAAGGCAGAGGTGGAGTCGGCCCGGCAGATGATTGCCACCCTGGAGTCGCAAAAACAAGCCCTGCAACTGGATCGGGATCAGCTGGAGCGCTCCCTGGATGTGGTGCAGGCGGCCTTAACCCAACTGGAGAACCAGAAAAACCAGCTTGAGCAGGAGATCGAGCAGCTCAACCAATTGGCGGTGCGGCTGCGGCGGGG
>NZ_JANSHQ010000063.1:0-3858 GCF_047461715.1 Synechococcus sp. R8-2
CCAAGGACTCCGTCCCGCTGAGCCAAACGGCAGCTGCAGAAAGGATACTCTGGCTGCAAACAGCCCTCCGATTAGGCTGACCACCGCTGCCGAGACAGCCAGCAGGATGATCCCCAGCGCCACCGCCTGCTGCCGCTGCTCCAGGTTGATGTGGGTGAAGCGCTGATAGATCAGAACGGGCAAGGTGCGCGGGTAGGTGGGCCCTAAGAGCAAGGGAACCTCAAAGGCGCTGAAGACAAAGCCGAAGATGAGAATCCCGGTGGCCAGCAGCCCCGGCCTCAGCAAGGGCAGCGTTACATACCAAAACGTCTGGGCGGCAGAAGCCCCCAGCAGCCGGGCCTGTTGCTCCAGCTCGGATCCCATCCCGCGCAGCAGCGTCAGCGCCACCAGAGCGGCAAACGGGATCTCCTTCCAAAGCCAATAGAGCAACACCCCCACATAGCCGCGGTCGTTCACCCACAAGGGAAAATCCTGATCCGAGGCAATCCAGCCCAGTTGGAAGGCCAGCCGCGCCAGCCAACCGCTGGGCCCCAGCAGCAGCAGCATCCCCGCCACCCCCACCAAATGAGGAATCGGCAGCGTCAACTGGCCAAGCCAGATGGCCCACCCCCCCACCCCCCGCAACAGCAGCGCCAGCCCCAGCCCCAAAAGCAGCGCCAACCCCGTTGCCAACAGAGCGATTCTGAGGCTGAGCAACAGGGATCCCCCGACTTCCGCATCCCGCAGCAGCTCCCCATACCCCTGCAGGGTAAACCCCCTCTCGCCCAGGCCGTAGAGGCCCACACTCTGGGCCAGAGCCAGCAGCAGCCCCCCGCCGTAGAGCAGGCCCACCAACCCCAACGCCGGCAAAAGCGGCCCATACTGCCGGATCCCCTTAAGCCCCACCGGCCCAGATCCCCGTCCATTTAAGCTATTCATTGAGCCAGTCCCAAGAGCTGCCTCACGAGAGAATTCAAGATGGGAGCGGATCCCTCGACGATCAAGCGATCAAGACTGCCTAGTGCTCCACACCGCCAACGCGACCAACCATTGCGATCTTTACATCCCATGGAGAGAACCCTAGACCAGATTAACCAACGCATTGCCAAAGGCCAGGCGCGGGTGTGGACGGCCCTGGAAGCCAAAGCCAAGCTGGCCACCTTGGGGATCCAGGAAGCCTTTGAGCAGGTGGATGTGATCACCACCGGCACCTTTGAGCCAATGGAGTCTTCAGGAGCCATTGTGAACCTGGGCCATACGGATCCGCCCATCAAGATTCGCCAAGCTTGGCTGAACGGGGTACCGGCCTATGCCGGATTTGGCGCGGTGGATCTTTACCTGGGGGCAGCCCAACCCAGCGAGCAAGCGGATCAAGCCTATGGGGGCGGCCATGTCATTGCCGACCTGGTGGCGGGCAAGCGCGTCCATTTGCGGGCCATCGGCCAAGTGACCGATTGTTACCCCCGCGCCGACTACGAGACCACCCTGACTCGGGATCAGCTCAACCAGTTTTACCTGTTCAACCCCCGCAATGCCTACCAAAACTTCATCGTCGGGGTGAACGGCGGGGATCGGCCTTTGTACACCTACTTGGGTCTGTTGGAACCGCATCTGGGCAATGCCGTCTATTCCAACCCGGGAGAGCTATCCCCCTTGTTGAACGATCCCCTGTTGCGCCGGGTGGGGATCGGCAGCCGCATCTTTTTGGGAGGCGGCATCGGCTACGTCGCCTGGGAGGGCACCCAACACTTTCCGCTGCAAAAGCGATTGCCCAACCAAACTCCCATCGGCCCGGCGGCCACTCTAGCCCTGATTGGAGATGCCAAGCAAATGCAGGCGGAATGGGTGAGGGGCTGCTACTTCCGCAACTACGGTCCCAGCTTGATGTTGGGGGTCGGGATCCCCATTCCCATCCTCGCTCCTGCGGATTTGGAGGCCATCGCCATCCGGGATGAAGAACTGGTGGCACCGGTGATCGACTTTTCCATTCCCCGCCGGGTGCGGCCCACCTTTGGCTTAGTGAGCTATGCCCAACTCAAATCTGGCCAGATCACCCTCAATGGCCGCAAGATTCGCACCGCTCCCCTGGCCAGCTTGCGCCGCTCCATACAAATTGCCGAAATCCTCAAGCAGTGGATAGAAAGCGGCCAATTTACCCTCACCCAACCTGTCGCCCCCCTGCCCCTGGATCGGGAGTTTCTCCCCCAAAACCCTCTCAGGTGACGTCCTCCCCTCAATGAATTGGGGGCCTCCTCAAGCGGATGCACGCAGCGCTTTGGTTCGGGGACACCGTGCCTCCCTACTTTTGGGGTAAAGCGGCTCTCCAGAAGAACCGCTACCGGAATTCGCTGGCAGCAACTTCTCCAGGCAACCCCATCAACCCCACTTCAGGTGCTGTCTCAACAACTGAGCGTGCTGAGCCGATTGCCTCGCCCACAGGTCAGCTTGGGCAGGGCTGAGAGCTAGGCCCTCTGAGTAGCAGGCCAGCCAAGCTTGGTGTAAGGCTTCAGGATCGGTGGGCATCTCCTGCAGATCCCAGCCAGGCATGCCCAATTCCTGGAGCAGCGTTTTCACCTTGGGATCGTAGCTGAGACCAAAACAGGCGCAGCCCTCTGCCGCCGCCATCACCAATCCGTGGTAGCGCATGGTGATCGCCAGCCTGACACCCCGAAAGACTCCTTTCAATAGACAGGGATCCCGAATTTCCAGCACTTGGCTACGGTGGGGTAGGCGCTGCTGAAGCTGCTGAGCCAAGTGGTAGTCTGGCCCAAGGTCAGGGGATCCGGGAGGAGCCAGCTGAAAGGGCACGAAGAGAAGGTATGCCCCCGTGGAAGCCTGGAGACGCTGTAAACCCTGGCTCAAAGCTTCTAGACAGGCTCCAGTCAGTTGCGGATGCGGACGCAAGACCACAGCAATGCGGGGCTGAGGCCACGTTTCCCATTCCGGCAAGGTTTTGGACGGCAAACTCCAGACGGGATCCGGAGCCACCTGGTGAGGGATCCCCCACTCTTGCAGCCATTGGGAGGCAACTCCATCCCGCACACTGATGGCCGTGCAACCTGCCAGAGACCGGCGGGCCAGTGCGCGAATCCACCCCCGCTGCAGCGGCCCGATCCCCTGGGCCCAGGCAACGGTTCTTAGCCCCCATCGCTGGGCTAGGCCCATCACCCCCAGGTAGTAGAGAGGGCTGCGCCAACTGGTGCGATCCTGCAGCAGGCCACCTCCACCCCAGATGAAAGCCTGGGCCTCCTGGAGACAGCGCCGTAAAGCCAAACTGTTGAAGCGCGGATAGGCCAGCACCCCATAGGTGGCAGCCGTTTCGGCAGGGCGACGGGAGAGCACCACCGGCTGTACGGGGCTGGGCAACTGCTCTAGCTCTCGTAAGAGAGCCAGCAACAACGCCTCATCGCCGGCATTGCCGTAGCCATGGTAGCCGCAGATCAAAACCCGAGGCCCTTGCATAGAACCGGCTCGCTCAGGAAAGTCGCGCTGGGATCCTGCTGAGGTCAAGGTTGGGTTGCATTCAGCCCGGTTTATCGAGAACTCAGTTCAATCTACTGCTTTCTCTGGGAATCCAGACCGCCACCACGGCAGAGCTCCTCCCAGGAGAGAGATGCCGACAAAAATTGGGAAAAGGCCGTGACAGCAAAACCTAGGCAGATGCCAGCTCCTCTAGCCACTGGGTCAGGTCGGCCAGCGTCTGAAAGTCCAGCAGAGCCTCTGCCAACCCCTCTAATTGCTCGGTGGGCAGGCGGCGGATGGTCTCAGAGAGGTCTTCCGGCAGGGGCCCCAGCTTGCGCCGCAGTTGACTCAGAGTCAGTCGAGCTGCTTCTTGCTGCAGACCTTGCTGCAGACCCTGTTGCAGACCTTGTTGCAGAC
>NZ_JANSHQ010000064.1:0-4032 GCF_047461715.1 Synechococcus sp. R8-2
ATTGACTAGAGTCATGCTCCATCACAACCTCCCAGCTCGACCTGGAGACCCCATCCCACAGGGCCTGACGAAACAACGAAACCTTGGCTCGACCCTAGGAGCAGGCTGCCCCTTGTCCCCATTTCCTTTTTGATTCTTTAACAAACTCCGGGATCCCCATCCCTCAATGGCTGAGGGCCAACGCTCTCCCCTCTACGGTCGCTGCCATCTCCCACAACAGATCTTCCGTCTCTTCCCAGCCGATGCAGCCATCGGTGATGGAAACCCCGTACTGGAGCGGCGCCCCTTCCTGCCAGGTTTGCTTGCCCGGGTAGAGGTTGCTCTCCAGCATCAGCCCCATCAGAGCCCGCTGCCCCGCCTGGTACTGCTGTAGCACCGCTCGACAGACGGATCCCTGGTTGCGGTAATTTTTGTGGGAGTTGTCATGGGAGCAGTCCACCATCACCGAGCGAGGGATCCCTTGATCCTTCATCAGCAGTGCTGCCCGCGCCACATCTTCCGGGCCGTAGTTGGTCTTGCCCCCTCCCCCCCGCAACACGATGTGCCGATCCGGGTTGCCGGTGGTTTTCACCAGAGCCGTCATGCCATCTTGGCCAATGCCCAAGAAACTGTGGGGATGGCTGGCGGAGAGGATGGCATTGAGAGCGATTTCCAGCCGTCCATCGGTGCCGTTTTTGAAGCCCACAGGCATGGAGAGACCGCTGGCCATTTCCCGGTGAGTTTGGCTTTCGATGGTTCTGGCGCCAATGGCCGCCCAGCTCACCAGATCTGCCGTGTACTGAGGGGTCACCGGATCCAGCATCTCGGTAGCACAGGCCAGGCCCAGCTCGTTGATCTGCAAGAGAATGGAACGGGCCAGTTGCAGGCCGGTGGCAATGTCGCAGGAGCCATCCAGGTGGGGATCGTTGATCAGGCCCTTCCAGCCCACCGTGGTGCGGGGTTTCTCAAAATACGTACGCATGACAACCACTAGGTGCTCCCGAGTTTGGTCGGCCACCCGCTTGAGGCGATGGGCATACTCCAGAGCCGCCGCGGGATCGTGGATGGAACAGGGGCCGACGATCACCACCAAGCGATGGAGATCCCGTCCGTGGATGATGTCGCGGATGGCTTGCCGAGTGGAGAGCACCACCTGGGCTGCCGTTTCCGTAAGGGGCAGCTTGGCCTTGACAGCAGCAGGGGCAATCAAGGGAGTCACCTCTTGGATATTGCAATTGTCGGTTTGAGGGGGCATGGAACTGTCCTCAGCGTGCAAGTGGGTAGATGGGGTCGTCGAGCCATCAAAAAAGCCCTGGCGCTGGGCTCAGGGCTTCAGGACTGACTCGGGTAAACTGTAGGTCTTTGTTTACGCGCCACCCTTCTGCCCTGGTCGTTGCCAGGGAAAGCTAAAGTAGCCAAAAAAGGAAGCGCGCCAGACCATGCGGAGAACAAACTTAAAACCTGTACGAGATAACTATACCCGAAAAAACCCTGTTTGCCATCTCAGGGATCCGGTTTCCTGGGGAAGTCTTAAGTCGACCGAGCCGCTGGCTTGGCAATCCAGTAGCCGCAGGGGTGTTCTCCCTGCACCTGCCAGGTGATGCGCTCTACCCGGCAATCGGGCAAGGCGGCAGCAAACATCTCCAGCTCGTGGCCGCAGACGCTGGGAAAGGTGTGGGCAATCTGGGCAATGGCGCAATTGTGCTCAACCAACACATACTGCTCGACGTAAGGCTCGGATCCCTCTGCTGCCATCGGCACAGTCAGGTCGGCAGGATAGGGGTAGTACTCTGCCATGTAACCCTCTGCCTGGCGCAACTGCACCAAGCGCTCCAGCCGCTCCCGTAGGGATCCGGATCCCAGTTGGGCCTGATACTCCCGGGCTTTGCGCTGCCACTGGTGGTGGAGAAGGGATCCCATCTGCTCGGATCCCAGAGTTTCGGCCAGGGTGTTGAGCAGGCCAAGGGCAAACTCGTCGTAGCTGGCGGGAAATTGCTCTTCTCCCAAGGGGCTGAGCTGATAGAGATGCTGGGGTCGCCCTAGACCATTGGGTTGAGCGACATGTTGGATCAACCCCTCTGCCTCCAGATCCTTGAGGTGGCGGCGGATGGCCTGGGGAGAAATGCGCAGGTGCTCTGCCAGCGTTTGGGCGTTGGCCTGCCCCGCCTTGCGCAGGTAGACCAAGATGGCCTGCTTACTCGAAGCGGGTTGAGCGACCTGCCCGGTGATCTTGCGCGTGCTGTCCACCCTCGCCCTCCTGGTTAGACTGGGTTAATCGGCTGCCGCTGCCAGCACAGCTCTCTGCTATTTTGACAACGGGATCATTGCTAAAGTAACCTGAGGATCAGTTAAACAACAACTCTGTTGTTTTATTTGGCCATCTGTCTTAGTCGCGTTTCTACCCTGTCACTACCCGAGAGCCATCCATGTCTACGAGCGTCCGCGCCCTGGTCAACCAGCCCTACAAGTACGGCTTTGTAACCGACATCCCCTCTGAGTCGATTGGCAAAGGCTTGAACGAAGAGGTGATTCGGCAGATCTGGGCCAAGAAAGGGGAGCCGGACTTTATGCTAGAGTTCCGGCTGCGGGCCTACCGCCAGTGGCTGAAGATGAGCGAGCCCACCTGGCCCAACGTCAGCTACCCGCCCATTGACTACCAGAACATTGTCTACTACTCGGCCCCCAAGGTGCAGCCCAAGAAAAAGAGCCTGGACGAAGTGGATCCGGTGCTGTTGGAGACCTTCGAGAAATTGGGGATCCCCTTGTCAGAGCAAAAGCGGCTGGCCAATGTGGCGGTGGATGCCATCTTCGACAGCGTTTCGGTGGCCACCACCTTCCGGGAAAAGCTGGCCAAGGAAGGCGTGATCTTCTGCTCCATGTCGGAGGCGCTGCGGGAGTATCCAGAGCTGGTGCGCAAGTACTTGGGCAGTGTGGTTCCCATTGCTGATAACTACTACGCGGCGCTGAACTCGGCAGTGTTCAGTGATGGATCCTTTGTCTATGTGCCCAAAGGGGTGCGCTGTCCCATGGAGCTTTCCACCTATTTCCGCATCAACAACGGCGAATCGGGCCAGTTTGAGCGCACCCTGATCATTGCCGACGAGGGATCCTACGTCAGCTACTTGGAAGGGTGTACTGCCCCCATGTTCGACACCAACCAACTGCATGCGGCGGTGGTGGAGCTGATCGCCCTAGACAATGCCGAGATCAAGTACTCGACGGTACAGAACTGGTATGCCGGCGACGAAAACGGCAAAGGGGGCATTTACAACTTTGTAACCAAGCGCGGCCTGTGTCAGGGGGCCAACTCCAAGATCTCTTGGACGCAAGTGGAGACCGGCTCGGCCATCACTTGGAAATATCCTAGCTGCGTGTTGGTGGGGGAAAACTCGGTGGGCGAGTTTTACTCGGTTGCCCTCACCAACAACTACCAGCAGGCCGATACCGGCACCAAGATGATTCACGTGGGCCGCAACACCCGCAGCAAAATTATCTCCAAAGGGATCTCGGCTGGGCACTCCAAAAACAGCTACCGCGGCCTGGTCAAAATCGGGCCGAAAGCAGAAGGGGCCCGCAATTTTTCCCAGTGCGATTCCATGTTGATCGGGGATCAGTGCAGCGCCAACACCTTCCCCTATATCGAGGTGCAAAACAACACCGCCAAAGTGGAGCACGAAGCTTCCACCTCTAAGATTGGAGAGGAGCAATTGTTCTATTTCCAGTCGCGCGGGATCGGCATGGAAGATGCCGTGTCCATGATCATCAGCGGCTTCTGCCGAGAGGTGTTCAACCAATTGCCGATGGAGTTTGCCGTAGAAGCCGATCGGTTGCTGAGCCTGAAGTTAGAGGGATCCGTCGGCTAGGGGATTGCTCCCAATGCGAAGCTGAGCAAGTGGGCGAGGCCGCTGACACGCTGTGGGAGCAGGCGCTGCCATTTTCAGGAGAAGGGTAAGGGGTTAGGTAACTCCCAAGGCAGAGGGCTGTGATCCCCTGAAGCCAGAGGCGGCCCAAGGGCTTGGCGACGTTGCAAACAGCGCATGGATGCAGGGGGGG
>NZ_JANSHQ010000065.1:0-11100 GCF_047461715.1 Synechococcus sp. R8-2
AGTTCAGCGTGAATGTATCAGGCTCAACAAAGTACCTCAAGTCATCTAGGGAAGACTGCTCGACGAGTAGTCCTGGGATCCAGACTGGAGAGAGCGGCGGGCCAGCTTGGCATAGGTCTTCACCGTCTCGTAGGGCATCTCCAAATCAGCGGCGATCTGTTGTAAGCTCTCTCCACCTTCGCGGCGGGCCAGGATCGTCGCCCACAGTTGGGCAGTTTTTTCGGCGCGGGATCCCCCTTGTCGTTGCCGCTGGCTGAGAAAGAGGGCGCTCAGCTCCTCGATCCGCTGGGCCACCTGCTCTTCCCGGGAAGGGACAGGGGAGGCGGGTAGCTCTTCGGCCAACCAACCCAGGCGGGTTTGCCCCAGCCCAAAGGGGGTTTTGTGGCCGGTGCCGCAGTAGGGGGCAAGGTGGATCAGAGCTTGGAGCTGCTGCTGCAACAGCTCAGGCGCACGGGAGGAGACAGCCAACTGCACACAGCCGATGAATCCCGTCACGGATCCCTGGCGACCTGCGGTGGTTTTGACCGATTCCAGACGGTGCCGCTGGATGATCACTTCCCCATCCACCCAATCCAGAAAAGGCTCCGCCTCGATGGGCAGACCGGAAAAATCGTTCCAACGGCGCAGATAGCTGTGGAACAGGTTGCGAGGGATCGGCAGCGGCAGATGGTGGCCCCGGTGGCGAAAGCTGGTGGGCGAGACGAAGGAAAGGCTCCAGGAGCGGGGGGAAAGAGGCTGCTCCAACAGTTGACGATAGGTGCGCGGGGGGATCGAGATCTGCCATCCCAGGATCTGCAGCGGGGATCCCCGCAATTCCAGCCAGGTGGGCAGCCGTTGGCACCACCCTCGCAGCCACTCCACCACCGGCGGGTTGAGGCCGGTGATCCACCAGCGGAAGGGGAGATGAGGCGGGATCAGCGGTCGCCCCCCCTGCTCGCGGAACGGCCCCATCAGCCGGGAGAGGGTAAAAGGTTTCTCCGATTCTCCATCGTGCAAATAGGCCGATAGCTGCGGGTCTGTCTCTTGCACCTGGCTCAAGAACCAGGCGTGCAGCCCTTTGGCATAGTGGGGATCCAGCAGGTAAGACCGAGGAGCCTGAACTTCCAAGGTGATCCCCACCAACTCGGATCCCGTCGGCCACTTGCCGTTCGCTTCTCTATCAGCAGATGGCTCTGAGAAACTCAGCATAGGCACAGCCCATTCCCAGTCCACAGCAACAATCAACACAAAACCCAACTTTCCATTGAGAAAATTTTAGAAGGGATCCCTTCTTATTGGGTTTACTCTCGAATTGCCCGTTGTACAGGCAGAAAAAATCTCACAATCTGAAGAAAGCCTTGAAATCGTCTGCAACCCATCGCACTCGATCTATACTGCTAGCAATCTAGAGGACTGAAAACCATGAGGCGAGAGCGTTTATCGGATATGGCTGAAACAATCGGTAACCTCAATGGCATCTCTCGGCTTGATTCGATTGGTTACCCACCCAACCGGCAAACCCTTTTTTGAAGGGCTTGGGTCTTCCGCGAAGGATTAAAAATCGAGGCCAATTGCCCCCAGCCCTTAGGGATCTGTCCGTCGCAGCCGATGGAAGCCCTGTCCAAGACTTGTCTTCCTTTTTCGCATTTCGCAGGTGCTGCTCATGACCCCTACTTCTGCTCCCTCTCCCGTTCCTGTTGCCTTGGCCTGGTGCCTGGCGTGGGGAGAACAGCGGGATCCCCAGTTTGCCCTGGAGACCTTGCAGCAGATGCGGGCCGCCGTTCGCGCCGACAACGAGGCCGGGATCCCAGAAGAGCTACGGCCCATTTTGGCTCAGGTGCGCCAATTTCAGGAGAGCATGGCGGCGAAGACCTTTCCCAGAACCCCGGCGGAGCTGCAATCCCGCTACCCGGAGCTGTGGCAGCAGACAACCCGCATCGGCTTGGTTTACGGGGGGGCCACCAAGATCAAGAGCTATGTCTTCGAGTCGGCCAAGCTGTCGGAAATCCGCGGGGCCTCCGCTTTGTTGGATCGCATTAACCTGGTGGATCTGCCCGCCTTTTTCGGGGATCCCGAGCAAACCTACCTGGGATGGGAAGGTTTGGGGAAAGAGTCTCAAGCAGAGCTGAGGGCCTATGTGGCCGAGCAGATCCGGCCTTGGCTGCAGCAGCACTACCCGGCTTTGGCGCAAGCCCTGATCCCGGAGCTCATCATCTACTCCACCGGGGGCAATCTCCTGGCCTTTTGCCCGGCGGCCCATGTGGACGATCTCTGTGAGGCCATCGAGCGGCGCTACACCGAAGAAACCCTCACCGCCAACGCCTGCGCCGTGGGATCCGCCTTTCGGCTGCTGGAACTGCGCTACGGCCTGTTGCGGGATCCCATCGAACGCACCCCCTGGCTGGATTGGCTGGCGCAACACAAAACCCATCCCCTGGTGAGAGCCTATTTTGGGGATGGCAGCGAAGCCAGATTTCAAGACCGCAAAAGTTTCAACGAGTTGGTGGGTTACCTGGCCGCCCGCTTCAACCACCGCCGCAACGGCAATCCGGATCCCGGTCGCCCCAGCCGCGCCCATCCCGCCTTTTTTGAAACCCATCCCTACCTGCGCCGCGACAGCACCGACCGTCGCCCTGCCATCGCCAAAGCCGACCTGGTCGATCAGCCCTGGCTCTCGGAAGCCACCGCTCGCAAAGCCCTGGTGGGTCGCCAGGCCAAGCGCATTGAAACAGGCAAGCAAGGGTGGTTCCGCAAGTTCCCCACCTGGGATCCCGGCTTTGTGGAAAGCTGGGTAACGCGATTTGCCCGCTTTCTCAACTCTCCCGCCGGCGAGCCCTACCGGGAGCGCTATTTGCAGCCCCATCAGGGATCTGTCCAGGGGATCGGCGAGGCCCAATCTCTACGGGAAGTGGCCAACGCCAGCCTGGGCAGCCAGGGCTTTGTGGCTTACCTTTACGCCGATGGCAACGACATGGGGGGCTATGTGCAGCAGATCCAAACCCCAGAAGCCTACCGACAATTTAGCCGGGATGTTTCCGAGGCAACGGAAAAAGCCGTTTACCACGCCCTCGCCCAGCACCTGCAGGCCCATCGGCTGCACGGCCTATCCCCAGATCCGGAAACCGGCAGAGACCGCAACGGCGAGTGGATCCACCCCTTCGAGATCCTGACCATCGGCGGAGACGATGTGTTGGTGGTGGTGCCTGCCCACAAAGCCCTGGAAATTGCCGCCACCTTCTGTGAGCAGTTTGAGCAGCTCCTGCTGGACACCTCGGCAACCTATGCAGCTCAATCTTCCGGCAAGGTGCCTCACCGCTACCCGGCGGCAGATCGGAAGCTCTGTCGGCTCTCCGCCTCGGTGGGGGTGCTGATCGCCTCGGAAGACACCCCCATTTACTACGCCGAAAAGCTCACCGAACAACTGTTGAAATCCGCCAAGAGCTACGCGAAAAAGCTGAAGCCCAAAGACAAGGACTGCTCTGTGGCCACCATCGACTTTCTCTCGTTGAAGTCGGTCGCCCTGGTTGTCTCCAGCATCCAGGATTTTCGTCGGGAAGCTCTGGAGATCCGCCAGAACAGCCACACCCTCAAGCTCTACGCCGGCCCCTATACCGTCCCGGAAATCCACGGGTTGCTGAGAACGGTACAAGCCCTGCAGGAGGCCAATTTTCCTCGCTCCCAGCTTTATCAGATTCGCAGCTTCTTGGAAAAAGGCAAACGCACCGCCACCCTCAACTATCTCTATTTCCGCAGCCGCCTGGGCAAAAAGGGGCAGCCGCTGATGGAGGCTTTTGAGCGCACCTGGTGCAAGGCCAAAACCAACGACGGCCACCTTCCCCCCTGGATGTATGTTGAGCCACAGGTATCCTCGTCAACGCCAACCTATGAAACCATCTGGCGGGATCTGGTGGATTTGTACGCCTTTGTGCAAAAACAGCCCCAGGCCGAGGGTCGGCCCGTTCTGGCGGAGGTGGAGTGATGGTGAGACTGGCAGAGCTGCCCCAAGCGGGGCGAACGATCACCTCTATCCCTTTGAGGGCCACCCTCGCCTCTGCCCTGGCGGTGGGAGCCGGCGGCTCCAGCGGCTCCCTGGCGGATAAGCCCCTGCTCAAAGATGCCTTTGGCAGGCTGATCATTCCCGGCTCCCAACTGAAGGGGCGGCTGCGCCACGAGTGCGAGAAACTGGCCCGTGGCCTGGGCTGGGCCATTTGCCGCTCTCCCGACCCAGAGCGCATGTGTCCGCAGCGGGAGGGCAGCGCAGGAAATTTCCACCGCCCCGAATACCAGGTGGAGGGCTACGCCGGATCCCATTGTCTGGTCTGCCAGATATTCGGCAATCCGGCCCTGGCTGCCCGCCTGTGGGTGGAGGATCTCGTCTGCGAGGTGCCGCCAGCAGCTCTGGAACCAACCCTTCGCCCTGGGGTCACCCTCAACCGCCGCCGCCGCACCGCCGAGGATCAGCGGCTCTACCTCATTGAGACCTCTCCCGCGGCTGAGCTGACTTTTTCCGGATCCCTGCAGCTTTTGCCCGATTGCCCTTCCTGGGGCAAAACTCTCCTGTTGGCGGCCCTGCACCACCTGATCGCGCTGGGGGGCAGCAAATCCGCAGGTTTGGGCTGGCTGCACTGGGATCCTGGATCCCTGCAGGCTCTCCAGCCCACCGCAGCCGATTGGGCTTTCTTGGCCCAGGGAGGGAGCTGATGGAAGCCATTCAACTCACCCTAACGGCTCAGTCTCCCTTGGCCATCGGTCGGCAAAAGCCGGGCGGCTCCATCAGCGAGGCCCAGGATTACATTCCCGGCAGCGTGATTCGCGGTGCTCTGGCCGACCTCATGCTCAGCCAAACCCAACATCGCCCTGCCGAGGCGCTGGAAGGAGATTTGGCCGCCCTGTTTACGGCAGCTCGGCCTGCTGTGTTTACCCACGCCTATCCGGGATCCGGCAGCAAGGTCTTGCCGGCCACGGCCTTCAGCTCGAAAAACAATCCCGGCTTCCGCTCAGAGGCGGGCAAAACGGGGGTGTTCGACACGCTCCTGGATCGCTTCTGCTCACAGCGGCTGGGGATCCCGTTCGATCCCACAGAGCCGGACGGTTCCGGGGGAAGAGTGGAGCCCTTCGGGGGGTTCTACAGCCAGCAGGAGTCTGACCTGGGGCCCCGCTACGAACGAGCTGCTGTGTCCAAACGCCTGCTCACGCGGGTGGGGATCAACCGTCGCCGCGCCACTGCTGCCGACCAAATCCTCTACAGCCTAGAGGTGATGAACGAGGGCAAAGCCCGCCCCAATGGGCATCTGGAGCGCTCCCTTTTCAGCGGCTACATCTACCTGCGGGATCCCAAGCTGGCCGAGACCCTCACCCGCTACCTCAACGCCCACGCCCACCTGCTGCGCTTGGGAGGAGGGGTGTCGCGGGGATTGGGCCGGGTCAACGTCACGGCTCGGCGTCTGGCTGCTCCCCGGCCTTCCCTGGCCCAGCGGGTGGAAGCCTTCAACCAAAAGCTGCGGCAGCGCTGGCAACAATGGCAGGTGTTCGGGGATCCCTGGCAGCCCCTTCTGCCGGAGCGGCAGTATTTCTCCATTGGGCTGCAGTCGGGGGCCATTCTCAAAGAGCGCTGGCAACGCACCACCGTGCTCACCCCCCAGATGCTCCAGGAAGAGGCCAACTGCGAAGATGGATCCCTGGCTTTGGAGCTGGCCTTCAGCAGCTACGCCTATGTCTCCGGCTGGAACGCTGCCTGGGGTCTGTTCAAAGATGTAGAATTGGTAACCACGCAGGGCAGCGTCTTTCTGCTGAGCACCACGCAACTGGAGCGTTGGATCCCGATTTTGGCGGAGATGGAATACTGGGGGATTGGCGAACGCACTGCTGAAGGATTCGGCCAAATCGAAGTTTGCAGTCCGTTCCATCATCATTTCTGGGAGAACCCGCTATGACCTTCGCCACCAGCGAGATCACATCGGAACAAGAGCTCAAGATCCAACGGCAAATCCGGCTGGCCGAAGATGATCTGGTCGCCAGAATTCAAGCCGCCTTGGATAACTTCAGAGGTCTCAACAGATTGGAAGAGGCCCAATATCGCAACCTATTGCACGTGGCAGCTTCCACCGAAAGCTCAGAGGTGATCAAGAACTTTTTGCGCTACCAGGTGGGGCGCGATGACAAGTGGGGGCGGGGCAAAGACTCTTTGGCAGAAGCCATCATCAAAGACATCGACAACTGGATTCATCAAAGGGCTATAGCCATCGCCAGGGAAGCCGGAATTGAAAGAGCATCCCCCAAAGTCAACGAGATCAAAATTGACTTGATTCGGCGCTACCTGGGCTATGGGGCCCGCTACCTCAAGTACAAGCGAGAGGGAGGAGGATCCTAGACCGTGACCTACAGCAGTTTTACCCTTGAGAGAGCCATTTCGACCTTTCAGCTCAGGTCAAGAATCATCCATGGCCTGCTTGCGGAGGTTCCACCGACTGAGTGCTCCGATTACTTGAAAATAACCCTAGATCGCTATCTCGGCTTGGCCACCTCGGTCAACAGCGAAAAGGCCCGCTCCGAGTTTATCATCGCCCCTGTGCTGGGAGAGGTGAAGTACCTATGTCGGGATCAAATCTCGCTGTTTTCCGGCAAGGAATTCAACGTGGATCCCGAGAGGGGGCTGGTGGGCCTATGCGACTACATCATTTGCCTATCCCCTCTCCAACTCTACATTCAAGATCCGGTGGTGATTATCGTTGAGGCCAAAAAAGAAGACTTGATCGGGGGTCTGGGCCAGTGCGTTGCCGGTATGGTGGGGGCACAGGTCTTTAACAAGAACTCCAATTCTCAAGTAGACAGTGTCTATGGAGCAGTAACCTCAGGAACCAACTGGCGATTTGCAAAACTCGAGGGTGACCAACTCTTTATCGATGACAGGGAGTACTTTATCTCAGAAATTGCTCAGATCCTAGGGATCCTCTTGAGTTTTATTAAGGGCTCCGTCTCGCTTCGGGAATGGCAAACCTCTGCAGTACAAGCCTTAACTTGAGCAGCCATTTGAGGGAACAATGTTCGACGTTTTCAAAAACCGCTTGGAAATCACCGGCACCCTCACCACCGTGACCGCTCTGCACATCGGGGTGGGCCGCTCCACCGAACCCATCGGCTCGGATTTGCCGGTTCTCAAGGATGCGCTGGGCCGTCCGCTCATTCCCGGCTCCAGTTTGAAGGGGGCGATGCGCTCTCGCCTGGAAAGTTTCTTGCGGGGCATCAACCCAGAGCTGGCCAGGGATCCCGGCGAATTGACCAGCAGCGAGCAATTTCAGATCATCAACCAAATTAAAAATGACTACAAAGGGGACGATGCGGCTCTGACTCAAAAGCTCATTGAGGCCACCGACTGGGTCTCGCAGGTGTTTGGATCCCCTTGGTTGGCCGGCAAGGTGCAGATCCGAGATTTGCCCGTGGTGCCGGAAGCCTGGTTTGGCCAGTACCAAGAGCGGGATGGCGTGGCCATCGATCGGGATACGGAAACGGCGGCAGATGGCAAGCTGTACGACTTGCAAGTGGTGCCTGCCAGCACCCCCTTCCGGTTTCATGCCGTCGTCGAAAATGCCGAGGAATGGGAACTGGGCCTCTTGGCCATTGGCCTGCACCAATTGGAAACGGAACAGATCCCCCTGGGAGGGGGGCGCTCCCGTGGCTTGGGGGTTGTCCGCCTGCAGATCTCGGCAATCTATTGGTTCGACTCGGAAGGGGATCCAAGACGGCTGCTGGCCTACCTTCAAGAGCTGGTGGCCGGATCCCGACAGCCGCTCAGCCCGGAGCAGGCTGCCGCTTTGCGCCAAGACTGGGTGGAAGCCCTGGTTGCCAAATTAACAACGGCCTCTCAACGGCAATCGGTCGGCCCCCGCCGCTAGCCCTATTTCATGTCAGGAGGGATCCCGATGGTCTTCATGGACTCTACAACGGTTGGCGATACGGTCAGCGTTTTCCACCCCTATCGGTTGACAAACTGGACAGACTGCTTGCCGCCCCAAGCCCCTCAACCAAAAGCTCCTGTTCTGGTGTGAAGGATCCCAGGCTATGCACAAACGCTACGTTAACCATTGCACCCTCTGCCTCGCCCTCAAGCCCGATGGCCCTGTTCTCATCAAGGCGGGCAAAGAAGGGGCTGACCCGACGAAGCCGGATATGGAGTTCGTCGAAACCTATCACGGCGGCGGGCGAACGGTCTATTTTCCCGGCAGCTCCCTCAAAGGGGCAATTCGCGCCCATGCGGAGCGCATCGTCCGAACGGTGGGCAGCGACAGACGTCCTGAGGGGGGAGGCTTCAAACTCTGGGCCAGCGATCCCCTCGACCAAAAGGCCAATCAATGGCTGGAAAAAATTGAAGAGCCCCACCAGGTTTACGCCCTTTCTTCCTTTACGGATCAGATGTTCGGCAACACAGCCATCGCCAGCCGGGTCCGCATCGAAGATGCCTATCCCAAGCCGGGAACCCCTCTGCGCCTGGAGGAACGTAATGGGGTGGCCATCGACCGCGTCTTCGGCTCAGTGGCGGTGGGGCCGTTCAGGTATCAAGTGTGCGTAGAGGGATCCTTTCAAACCAAGATCCACCTGAAAAACTTTACCCTGGCCCAACTGGGTCTGCTGGGACTGGCGTTGCGGGATCTGGATGAAGGCTGGTTTGGCATCGGCTTTGCCAAGTCCCGCGGCATGGGCACCGTTCGGGTTGAGTACGAGTGGGCGGTGGTGGACTATCCGGGCTGCCTGGTGGATGAGGCAAACAGGCAGATTCGACTGCTGGGATCCCCCCTGACCTGGCCACAGGGATCCCTGTTGGGGGCGGGCGAATTTTTAACCCCCGAAGAGGCAGGCAAATACGGCTTCCCCAAACCCGATTGCCAAGCGGTGCCGGTGGGAGCGGAGCCGATGCCTTTGGGATTTGGGGCGCGGCTGACCTGGGATCAGACGTCTGAGGCCAAGGTGGAACATCTGCTCGCCACCGCCGTAAACAGTTGGGCCAAACTCCTGCAAGCGGAGGCCAAAGCCGTATGAAACCAGCCTACGTCGCCTCCCTCAAGATTCAAGATGGGGCAGAGTCCTCGCTTTCCCAAGTGCTCTCGGCTTGTTTTTCCACTTCTGAAAAAACCTACTCCTTTCTGCGCTGGCCCCATCGAGTCAGCGGCATTCAGGTGGGGATCCCGGCGGATCCCGTCTGTCCAGAGGGGCAAGTTTTCTCCCAACAAGGGGAACTGCGCTGGAAAAGCACCCCCCACGGCTGGGATCTGCTGTATCTGGGGATCCAAGCTCCCCCGGACTCCTTTATCCCTCTGCCGGGAGAGTGGCGGTGGGAGGATCACGCAGCCGACCTGTACGGATCCCAAAATCGAGAAACCCGCTTTCCCAAGCCCCTCAGCCATCCCCAAGATCTCAAGGTGGGCCAGCGCTACTTCCGAGATGAGCGAACTGCCCGCGTTCACTTTATTGCCCTGATTCCGAGGTGACCATGACCCCCCAAGGCCCTCGCCCATTGCCCAACCAGGCCGCATCTGCAAGATCGTCTGCCGGCAACAGCAGTCGAGTTGGAGGCAAACCAACCGTGTTTCCCAAACCCTACGAGCTGATCCCGTTTCCCACCCAGCGCCCCACGCTGGAGCGGCCCGCCGGCCACGCCCAGTTCCATCCCGATAGGTTGCACGGCACCCTCTTCCTCACCCTAACGGTGCAGACTGCCGTCCACATCTCCACCGGCCACTTGGCCTTGGGCAGCGATGTCGGGGTGAAAGGGATCCCGGTGCTCAAAACCATGACCACCACTCCCAACGGAAGGCTTAAAATCCAGGGCAGCTCCCTCAAGGGGGCCATCCGGGCCATGTACGAGGCGATCACCAACAGCACCCTTGCGGTGATGACGAGCCGGTACAAAAATCAGATCCCCCCGGAGCGGCACCCCTGCCGCAACAAGCAGCAGCTTTGTCCGGCCAGCCGCGTTTTCGGTGCCCTGAACTGGCAGGGATTGGTGGAGTTCAGGGATGCCATTGCCACCAGTGCCGGATCCGGCGGCGGATCCCTGCCCCCCCTGTACCGTCCACGCCCGGATCAGTGCAAAGCTTATTTTCAGAAGGAAAACGGCAGAGTCATCGGGCGCAAGTTCTACTACACCCACAGAAACGCGTTGCAGGACAGTTCAAGGGGAACGCCCACCCAGCAAGCGATACAAAACACAGTTTTCAAAACCCAAATCCACTTCAAAAACCTCACCCCTGCCGAGCTGGGCACCTTGCTCACGGTTTTGGGGCAGGATCCCAACCATCCCATGCTGCTGAAGGTGGGGGGCGGTAAGCCCGTGGGCCTGGGATCCCTGCAGGTCACCCTCGACAAGATCGAGCGGCCCGGCAACCTAAAAGATCGCTACAGCCGCTACGATCCCCCAGAAGCCGATACCCTGGAAGGAGGACGCCTCCAAGCCTTTGTGCAAGAGCAAATTCAAGCTGCCCAGGGCTACATCTTGCCCGAACAACTCAAGCGATTGGCCGCCATCCTGAGTCCCACTGCTCTGCGCGAGCCGCCCACCGGAGTGTACTGAGGGTTCCCCCATGCTGTCAGACACTGTCGATCTCAGCCCCCAATCTTGGGATCTCGCCCACGGCATCGCCCTGACCTTGGCCAAGGAAAGGGTGGATGTCAGCGAGTTGAGCAAATGCGTCGCCTATCTGCGCTCGGTCGCCCACCACCCCGACGCGGGATCCCGCTTTTTCCGATTCACCGGCGAGCTGGTGCGGGAAACTGGCCTATGCCGTACCCAACAAACCAGAAGATACTATCAGCTTATTGACGAAACCTGCAAAAGGTACTTGCAACCTCTGCAGGACAGGCCGGCAGAGATGCTGCAGATCCTGGGCTGGGCAGCCCGGCTGGCTTGCTACTACAAGGATGGAGGGATCCCCATTGGCGAGATTTCACCACCTCAGGGATCCCAACCCAACGACAACTCCGGTCGCAAGGACTCCGTTCCCCAAGGGGCGGGAAACAAATCCCAGGACGACAGACAACAGCAAAACAATCAACACCAACAAGACCCAGCTCAACCTCAAGCCCGCAAAACCCATTGCCAGATCGGGCAAAAACTGAAGGCCACCATCA
>NZ_JANSHQ010000066.1:0-535 GCF_047461715.1 Synechococcus sp. R8-2
AAAAATTTTGGGTTGGATATCTTGACGGGGTGGTGGGGGTGGGGATAGGGTAGTAAAGCGCTGATGAGGCCACCCAGCCCCGGCGCCCCAGAACCTTGACAAGTAACTCGTTCAGTCAACCATCGCCAAGCAGCACAGCAGGCTCCCTGAGTCGGCTGGTGGCTGCATATTCAACCCTGTCAAGTTTCCATTTTTCCAGAGACAAGCTCTTGAATTGACACGGAGAGTTTGATCCTGGCTCAGGATGAACGCTGGCGGTATGCTTAACACATGCAAGTCGCACGGACACCTTCGGGTGTTAGTGGCGGACGGGTGAGTAACACGTAGGAATCTACCCTCAGGCGGGGGATAACAGCTGGAAACGGCTGCTAATACCCCATACAGGCGGAAGCTGAAAGGAGCAATCCACCTGAGGATGAGCCTGCGTCGGATTAGCTAGTTGGTGGGGTAACGGCCTACCAAGGCGACGATCCGTAGCGGGTCTGAGAGGATGGCCCGCCACACTGGGACTGAGACACGGCCCAGACTCCTACGG
>NZ_JANSHQ010000067.1:0-5344 GCF_047461715.1 Synechococcus sp. R8-2
GGAAAGGGAAGAGGCCGCTCGGGATCCCCGTCTCCATTTGCTCAGCCTGGAACAGCTTTGCCAGCCCTTTGACCGTTGGATTGCCCCTTCTCCCCCGCCGCGCTTTTCTATCAGTCCCGCCAGCTGGGAAGACTTGAGCCAGGCTCGGCCCACCCCTGGCCGGAAACGCCCGGAAGCCGGTTTGGCCTCTCTGGTGCTGACCTTGGTGGAGCTGTTGCGGCAGTTGATGGAGGCGCAGGTGGTGCGGCAAATGGAGGCCGAGCGCCTTTCTGCAGAGCAGATTGAGCGGGCCGGCAGCAGCCTACAGGCCCTGCGGGAGCAAATTCGACACATCTGCAGCCTGTTGGAGATTGACCCGGCGGATTTAAACCTGGATCTCGGAGATCTGGGCACCCTCCTGCCCCGCCAGGGGGACTACTACCCCGGACAACCCCACCGCGAGGGATCCGTGCTGGAACTGTTGGATCGGCTGATCCACACCGGCATCGTCATCGATGGGGAGATCGACCTGGGGCTGGCGGACTTGGATCTGATCCACGCCCGCCTGAAGTTGGTGCTTACCTCCAGCGCCAAGCTCTACTGAGCCTGTAGATTGAGAGCGCTGATGGAGATGATTGGGAGAAGAGATGCCTGAAGCGGGGAGAGAGACCAGAAATCGCGGTATGCTGGCTGTGGATCCCCTTAATCTCTCTTCATAGTCTTCTCCTATGGATGTCTTTGCCCCAACCGGAAACCTGTATGCCGGTGCCATTTGGCCGGAAGTGGTGGTTACCCTCACCCTCTTGCTCGTCTTGGTGGTGGATTTAATCGGCGGGTCGGCGGCACGCAAAAGTCTTCCGGCCCTCTCCATCTTTGGCTTGATTGGGGCTTTGGTGACCTTGGTGTTGCAGTGGCAGCAGCCCCAGTTGGAGAGCTTCTTGGGCAGCTTTGCAGCGGATCCCGTCAGCATTCTCTTCCGTGGCCTGGTGGTGGGGACGGCGGTACTGACCGTGATGATGGCAGAACGCTACATCGCCCAGTCGGGAGCCCCCACAGGCGAGTTTTATGTGTTGCTGCTCACGGCCACCTTGGGGGGCATGTTCCTCTCCGGGGCGACGGACTTGATCCTGGTGTTTGTATCTCTGGAAACCCTGGGCATTGCCAGCTACCTGATGGCCGGCTACACCAAGCGGGATCCGCGTTCTTCGGAGGCAGCCCTGAAATATCTCTTGATCGGGGCCAGCAGCACGGCCATTTTCCTCTACGGCATGTCCCTACTCTATGGCCTTTCGGGCGGGCAAACGAAGCTGGAAGCCATCGCCTCATCCATGGGGGATGCCGGCTTGGCAGGGATCATCGCTTTGGTCCTCTGCATTGGTGGTATCGGGTTTAAGTTGGCGGCGGTGCCCTTCCACCAGTGGACTCCTGATGTCTACGAGGGATCCCCAACTCCGGTGGTGGCCTTTTTGTCGGTGGGATCCAAAGCAGCAGGCTTTGCCTTGGCGGTGCGCTTTCTGGCCACCGTATTTCCGGCCATGACGGAAGAGTGGCGGGCGGTGCTCTCGGTGCTGGCCATTTTGACCATGGTGCTGGGGAATGTGGTGGCCATTGCCCAAACCCGCCTCAAACGGCTGCTGGCCTATTCTTCCATTGGACAGGCGGGCTTCGTTTTGATTGGCTTGGTGGCGGGCACCGAGGCAGGCTATGCCAGCTTGATCTTTTACTTGATGGTCTATTTGGCCATGAACCTGGGGGCCTTTTTGTGCATCACCCTGTTCAGCCTGAAGACCGGCACCGATGAAATTAGCGAGTACAGCGGCCTCTACCAAAAGGATCCCTTCCTCACCCTGTGCTTGAGCATTTGTCTGCTTTCGTTGGGTGGGTTGCCCCCTCTGGCAGGCTTCTTCGGCAAGTTGTACCTGTTCTGGGCCGGTTGGCAGGCGGGGGCCTATACCCTAGTGTTGGTGGGGTTGGTCACCAGCGTCATCTCCATCTACTACTACGTGCGGGTGGTGAAAACCATCGTGGTGAAAGAGCCGCAAGAGATGTCGGTTTCAGTGCAAAATTACCCTGAGACCAACTGGCAGGCGGAAGGCATGCAGGCTCTGCGGGTGGGCCTGGTGTTCACTTTGGTGGCCACCATCTTTGCCGGGATCCTCTCCAATCCCCTCTTTACCCTCTCCACCCAGGCGGTAGAGCAAAGCCCCTTCTTGGGGTTCCCGACTGCACAGGCATTCATTCCGGAGTCGGCGAGCCTTCAGGTGGCAGTCAAGGGATCCCTGGGTTCCTCTCCTCAAGCTGGCGAAGGCTAGTTTTTGAGATGCTCTCCATCCCGAGGTTTTAAAAAGCGACGCTCGGCAGCGCGCGCTTCAGTTGTGCAGATATGGTCATTTCTCCCTCTGGAAGAAGGGCTGCAGCGCGAAACACCTGGGGAGCGTCTCAACCTAGTCTCAATCTAATTTGAACTAATTTGAAAGGACTCTAATCCAGAAGAGGGTCTCCCCACCCCAAAGGGATCCGGGATCTCTTCAAGGCCTCCGCATTAGCGCCCACCGATTACAGCAATGTAGTTGGTCACCCATTCGTAGTAGGGCACACATCCCTCACGCGGCCATCAGGGTGCGATCACAGCGCATGATGCCCCAGGGAATCAAATGCCCTCTAAGCTGACGTTGAGAAAGCGGGCAATCTCGGCTGCCTGGTTTTCGATCTCCGTCAGGGGAGGTGGCTGGCCTACGCCGGTGAGGGGGATGTCGCCACGTCCTTTCACCCGCAAGTAGATGGCTCGGCGGGGGTTAAGCCCCTCTCGCAGCTCCACCCGTAAGCTTTGCACATCGGCAAAGTCATACTCCAGGCGGACTTCACGGTTTTTGCCCGGAAAGCCCTGGCGCACCAGCGTTATCTTTTGCGTGCGCCGGTCGAACTCGTTGTAGCCGCCTCCCAAGTTCCAATACAAACTCAGCCACTGGTATAGCCCCGCCAGGGATCCGAGCACCCCGTAAAAGAGCATGGCAATGCCCTGGGGAATAAACACCAGGCTGGCGGGATCGGAAAAGGGGAGCAAATTGCGGTGGAGATAGCTGGAAAGGCCGGCCAAGGTAAAGCCCAGCCCTCCCCCCGTCAGCGCCACCGCCCAAAAGTACACGCTGGGCCGCCGCGACCCAATCACGGTGTAGCGCAGCAGATCGGCAGAACGGATTTCAGGAACAATGGCGGACACAGTTGGGATCCCTGCAGGTTTTCCAAGGCTGGCTTCCCCCATTCTATAGGCTATGGGCGGCAAGGGTTTTCCCCAGCAGAGGGGCGCTCAGGGGACTGGCAAGAGCTAGAGCCGCCTGGGGAATGGGGGCGGAAGTCCTCTGCGCTGTACAGCCCCTCTCCCGAAGGGAGTTAGGGATAGTTTTTATTGTTATGGCTCCTTTTGCTCCTTGTAAGAGCCGTAGCAGGGATCCCTGCTGAGGTTCTGAGGCGTTCTATCTGCTGACAGAGCCCAACAGCATACGCCAATGGGATCCCTCTCACCTCAGGGTTGGGTTTGGCGTGGGGTAACGATCCTGCCCTCCCCTGGGGCAACTTCCGAGGAACGGGGGCGGGCCGGCGCAGAGGGCTCATCAACGGCATTCGAGGGAGAGGCAGGGTTGGGATCCGGCTCGGGAGAAGCCGTCTGCTCCGGTTCTGCGGCAGGGGGAGAAGGCTGAGGCTCAGGGGTTGGGTCTGGCAAGGCTGGCGGCTGGGGTATGGCGTCTTGGGCCGTTCGTTCCCCAAAAGCCGACAGGGCGATGGCAGCTTCCCCGCGGCTGACCGGCTCGAAGGGGTTGAAGGTGCGGATGGGGCCAAAGGTGCGCAGCACGGTGGAGGCATTCTCCAGACTGCGATCGGCTACCAGAGCAGGAATGGCTTCAGGAGGAATTTGCGCCGCATCGGTGAACCCCCAGCGCTCCTCCAGCTCCGCTCGGGATCCCTTGATCTGGCCGGGAGGTAAGTCCAGAGGCACCTTCATGCGGATCAACTCTGCCCGCGACAGCAGGCTGTTGGGGCGAAACTCTCGATTGGCATCTCCGGCAATTATGCCGGCAGCTCCCAGGGCTTGAATGTAGCGAAAATGGGGATCCTCTTCCGGCACATCCAAAAAGAGGGGGCGTTCCGAGGGGGATCCCAGGCGGATTTGCCGGCTGGGCTCGTCGGCGTGGATGGCGTTGTTGGCCAACACCAGCCAACGGGCAAATTCTCCGCGACGAACGCTGCGCTGCGGCTGAAATTCGCTGCTGGAGATATCGGCAAAAACTCCCAACCGATCTAGGTATCCCACCGAACGGGCCACCAGAGATCCGGGCTCCAAGTCTGTAAAGCGGCTGCTGTCCGGGCTGGGCAGGGGTGAGGAAGGGGTGGGAGCAGTGGGGATCGAGATAGAGGGTGGGATGGATCCCGGCAAAGGTTGAGGCGAGGGAGATGCCGGCAGCTCAGGTTGGGCTGTGGGCAGACCTACTGGGCGTACAGCGCGCTCCAGCCGTTCTCCCCACTCGGTTCCCTGACAGGCCGACAACAGCCAGAGCAGCGGAATAAGGCTGCCGAGCTTGAGCCAGGGGCCAGGCCGCATAGGTTTAGACTGATGATGCACCGCTCTACCTTTCTCTATTGGTCTCTATTGGGCCCATTTGCGGCTGAACTCCTCCAGCACGTCCAGCAGGTTAAGCAGGCTTTGCATCGGCAGGAGATCGGCCAGGGGCAATTCTTTGCGCCCACCCCCCACTTTCACCGGGATCCCTTGCAAGATCTCTGTGACGGCGTCCTCATCCACCTTGCCTGCCATCACCTGGGGTGCCAGTCGCTCCGCCAAAAGGGTATGCAGGTGGGCATCGCGCAGGTAAAGATGCCAGCGGGCCACATCGATGTAAACTTCTTTACCAATGGCAGCAGCTAATTGCTCAATGTCTGGGTTGCTGGGCACTTTGGCCATCGCTCAGCTCCGTTGGGGGTTGCGTCTGCCCTTGCTCAATCATAGCCTGAACCCAAGGGATCCTCAGGGAGAGCTGGCAGCCGAGCGGTCGGGTAGAGGTAGGGCGAAGTTCTCTTGCAGCTGCCGCAGCATCAACAGGTGTTCCAGAGCTAGGCGATCCCGTTCTGTCCGCAACTGGCTCAGTTGGGCCTGAATTTGGCGGATATCGGCCTCGTCGGAGTCCCAGGTTTGCAAAAGGCGGTAGAGGCGCTCTTGTTGGTCGGCAATTTGCCGGTTTAGGCGGGCTAGACGGCGGCTGAACTCCACATCCATTTCCTCTGCCAGCTCGGGATCCGGCAGCAGGGCCAAGCGATCCCAATGGATGCCCAGGTCGGCCAAGCTTGGCGGGGGCGGATCCAACTCCTTGAG
>NZ_JANSHQ010000068.1:0-2451 GCF_047461715.1 Synechococcus sp. R8-2
CCCCCCCCATCCAGCCGGTGGAGGTCATCAAAAAAGCCGCCCCCGCATCGATACAAATCTCCCCGGCCAGCTTTTTCTCCTCCTCGGTCAGCAGAGCCGTTTCCAAAATGGCCTTGACGCAAACCCCCGTTTCTTCCACCAGTTGGGCAATCTCGGCATGGAGGCGATCCAGCTCTCCCGCCTTGAGCCAAGCCAAGTTGATGCGGACGTCCAGCTCCCGGCACCCCTGCTCCACCGCCAGTTGGGCCTCGTAAAGCTTGGCCTCTGCAGTGGTTGTGCCCAGGGGAAACCCCACCACCGTGCTCACCTTGACCGGGGATCCGTGCAGCCGCTCCACCACCCGCGGCACATAGCAGGGAGGAACACAAAAAGTGGGGAAGCCATAGCGCAGGGCGATCTCACACCCCTGGTCAATCTGTTCTGGAGTAACCATCGGCAACAGCAGAGTATGGTCGATGTACTCCGCCAAATTGAGCGAGCTATCCGCTATGCCCTTGCGCTCCAGAGAGAGCATTGGTCGATCCCCCAGCACCCATCTTTACTCTAGCTTCAGTTTTCACCTGCAGGGATCCCCAAAGAGGGCTGAGCCTCTGGCCACAGCCAACCCACCAGGGCATCCCTTCGACCCCACAGTGTCCATTCCCTCGGCACAGCTCACACAGGCTGCTGCCCGATTGCGAGCCCTGATTGACTCGCGGGGGGGCATGGGTTAACTGTACTCAGGCACAAATGCGGGGCAAAGGGGCGGGTGCCGAGGTCACCTGCAGCAATCGGGGAATACGGCTGCTGTCGTAGATGCGAAATTCTTTTTCCAAGATGGCTTTTTCGTCGCGCACCGCCTGGTTCAATACGATGGATCCCTCTGGATCGGAGACGGAACGGTGAAAAGTGCCGGGAGGAATGCGCAAAATGCCTCGGTTCGCTTCCAGGCGCACAATATGGAAGGGATCCCTCCAGCTAAAATTCACCAGGTAAAACGTCCGTCCGCCCCATAGAGCCAGTAGGTTGTCCTCTTGGTGTGGATGCATATAAAACTGCCAATAGCCCTGAGGATTATTGGGGGGACTGATGGCCGGCCCATCGTGGTAAACCAAATCGCGGGCGTTGGATCGCGCAACCGTGATGTCGAAAAAACGCACGCCGGGAGTATCTCGAAATTGATGGAAAGGCAATAGGGCAAACATGGATCTCGACATAGGGACACTTGACCAACGACAGGAAGATAAAGATGATTTCACACTGTTTCGCGTTATTTCGCAGTGTGAAGGGGAAGCTATGTCGTAGTTTAGTCAGGCGCGGCGGAGGGTTCAAACCTGAGATAGCATCACATCTATGCGCAGATCGAATAGATGGGATCCATGAACATCTCGCAACTGCAAACCCTGGTGGCTGTGGTGGAGCGGGGAAATTTCAGCGATGCTGCCCTGCAATTGCACATTTCCCAGTCGGCGGTGAGCCGGGCCATTGCCAGCCTGGAGGAAGAACTGGGGGTGACCCTGTTGGTGCGCGGTCGCTTTGGGGCGCGCCTAACCCCGGTGGGGGAGCGACTGCTGCGCCATGTTCGCAAAATGCTGCAACTGCGGGAACAAATGGATTATGAGGCCAACCTGGAAAAAGGGTTGCGGGGGGGAAATGTGCGAGTTGCCGCTTTTCGCAGTGCTGCAACCCATTTGCTGCCGCCGGTGATCGCCCGCTTCCGCCAACAATTTCCCCAGATTACCCTCACCCTTACAGAGGAAGATCCGGCCACTGTTGAACATCTGTTGCGATCAGGCCAGGTGGATATTGGTCTATTGCCCCTGCCGCGGGCTGCTGAGGATCTCCAGACGTGGGAGATTGCCCGCGATGAGTTCATTGTGTTGGTTCCGCTGAGTTTTGGGCCCCTGCCGGAAACCCTGACCTGGGAGGATCTTTCCCGTTTTTCCTACATTCTCTACAACTACGCCGAATGCACCACCGCGGTGCGGAACCACTGGGAAGCCGCTCACCAAACCCTCAAGGTGGCCTACTTGGTGAAGGAAGACTCCACCATTGTGAACATGGTGGCGCAGGGTCTGGGGGCTGCCATCTTGCCCCGCTTGGCCGCCATCCCCATTCCCGAAGGGATCCAGATCCGCCGGCTGCCGATCCCACTGGAGCGGGTGATCGGAGCTGCTGTTCTGGCCTCTGCGCTGCATCCGCCTGCAGTATTTGCCTTCCTGGAAGCCTTGCGGGGAAACCCATCCCAGTTGCCAAGTTAACATTGCATCGGGAGTACAAGGCAGCTTTGTTGACACCACGCTCATCCATCCAGTGACGCAAGCATTGGTTGCGGACAAACTGGGCAGGGCCTCATCCAAGGCTTGGTATGGCGCTGGAGCGGCGTTGAGGAGTTTGGCTTCCCTGACCAGCATGGGTTTATTTCATTGCAGGTCTATATCATTGCAGGTCTATAGTCATTTCAAACTAGAT
>NZ_JANSHQ010000069.1:0-2245 GCF_047461715.1 Synechococcus sp. R8-2
TCCACGGCCATTGCAGCGGTGGGGGGGCGGGTGCTGGCGCAAACCTATGCTTTGGCGGTTACCCAGCCTTGGTTCGGCGCCCAGAACAAAGACGTGACGGCTCCCCGGTGGCTGGGGGGTGGGATCCCGGTGGGCAGCCTGTTTTTGCCCAATACCCGCCTGTTTATCATCGCCCTCACTGTCTTCTGCATCCTAGGGCTGTACTTCTTCTTGCAGCGCACCCGCTGGGGGCTGCGCATCCGGGCGGTTACCCAGAATCGGGCCATGAGCGCCTGTGTAGGGATCCCTACGCAAAAGGTGGATGCCCTCACCTTTGCCATCGGTTCGGGTCTGGCGGGAGTGGCCGGCGTAGCGGTCAGCCTGCTGGGATCCGTGGGGCCGAACACCGGCCAAAACTACATCGTGGATACCTTTATGGTGGTTGTCGTGGGGGGTGTCGGTAAGCTTTTGGGCAGCATTGTGGCAGCGCTTGGGATCGGGATTGCCAACTTTGTCATCGGCTCAGGGACGCTGGCTTTGATTTTTCCCAACGTGCCCATCCTGACCGATACCCTCAACTTTTTTGCCACCACGAGCATGGCCAAGGTGATGGTCTTTGCTTTGATCGTGGCCTTTTTGCAGGTGCGACCTCGGGGCCTTTTCCCCGAAAAAGGTCGTATGGTGGATGCCTAGGGAATGATCTCGCTTGGCGAAAACTCTAGGACCAGACTCTCCATTTTCTACTCCCTCACAAAGCCCATGAAACTGGTTCATTCCCCCCGTGCTGATCATGAAGTGGCTGCTCCCGCCGCGGGTGGGGATCCCAATTCTTCTCGCAAGCTTCTGTGGGAGGCCGGGATCCTCATCGTTTTGGTGCTGGCCTTGATCTTTGTGGCCCCAACTGTGCTGTCTGGCTTTCGGCTCAACTTGTTGGGGCGGTTTCTGGCCCTCAGCATTGTAGCTTTGGGAATCGACCTCATCTGGGGCTATACCGGCATGCTCAGTCTGGGACATGGGGTGTTCTTCGCCTTGGGGGGCTACGTTCTGGGGATGCACCTGAAGTTGCAATTGCCGGAAGGTCAGATACCGGAGTTTTTCAGCCTCTATGGGGTAACGGAATTGCCCTGGTTTTGGTACCCCTTTTATTCGTTTCCGTTTACGGCTGTTGCTGTTGTCTTGATCCCGGCTTTGGTGGCAGCAGCCCTGGGATATTTGGTGGTGAGAAATCGCATTCGAGGGGTTTATTTCTCCATTCTAACTCAGGCCACCACGATTATTTTCTTTAACTTCTTCAACGGCCAACAGCGCTTAATTAATGGCACCAACGGCCTGACCAACTTCCAGACTTTGTTTGGCCTGGATGTCAACTCGTCCGAGATGCGCTTCGCTGTCTATGTCACTACAGTTCTGGCGGTGGTTTTGGCTTACCTTCTCTGTCGTTGGCTGACCAGCGGCCTATTCGGTCGGATCCTGGTAGCCATTCGAGATGACGAGCCGCGGGTTCGTTTTTCCGGCTACGATCCCACCGGCTTTAAAGTTCTGGTGTTTGCCGTGTCTGCTGCCCTGGCGGGTGTTGCCGGAGCTTTGTTTACCTTGCAAACCGGGATCATCTCTCCCAATGCGATGGCCGTTCCCTTTTCCATTGAAATGGTGATCTGGGTGGCGGTGGGCGGTCGGGCCAGTTTGGTGGGGGCAGTGCTGGGGGCTCTGTTGGTCAACTTTGCCAAGAGCTTGCTGAGCGAAAATTTTCCGGAGATTTGGCTATTTTTCCAGGGGGGATTGTTCCTGTTGGTGGTGCTGGTGCTGCCGGATGGACTGGTGGGTTGGGTGCGCACCCAAGGCAGGCGACTTTGGGTCACCGTTCAGCTTTGGCGCAGGCGCTTGGCAGATACTTCCCCAGCTTAAATCTGGCTTTCTCTTGAGGATGTCAGTTATGTGCAAGATATAAGTTTAAGGTAAGAGGATCCCATGGGTGAGCCAGCGATGCCAAGTTTCCTCTCCTATTTGATGGGTTTATTTGATGGGTTGAGAATCCGGTTTGACCTTTGGCCTTTCCGTTCTTGGATGTGATCCCCATGCTTACTGCAGCTCCCACCGCCACCCGACAAATTTTACAAACTCAGGATCTCACCGTCAGCTTTGATGGCTTCAAGGCTTTGGACAGGCTGAACTTCTCTCTGGAGGAAGGGGAGCTGCGGGTGGTCATCGGCCCCAATGGGGCAGGCAAGACTACGTTTCTCGATGTGCTGACGGGCAAGGTTAAGCC
>NZ_JANSHQ010000070.1:0-10049 GCF_047461715.1 Synechococcus sp. R8-2
ATGGTACGGCCAAGGTTGATGCGTGCGCCCGGATCCCTGGCACTCCAACGTCCACTCCAAACCTCTTTGCAGCGGCGCAGCCAAGCAATTAACCGGCGCAGCAAGTCTATCTACCGCAAAACCCGCTCCCTCTACCGACGCAACTTGCCCCTTTATCTGCGCAATTTGCTGTTGCAATACCGCACCAGCCTTATCTACAACCTCAAAGCCAGGCCTGTCAGCAGAACCCGTCGAGGATAGCAAGCCCCCCTCTGGATCCCAGCACAACAGTCTTCACCCCGTCGGAGTTGGTGATGGAGATTGTCCACCCCCAAGCCTGTGTAACCCCATAGGAGGGGTACTTCTTGCAGGAGACTATTGGATTGTGAAGCGGCCAACTCCCACCTTCTCGCCGTTGACATGAATCTCGACGCGGTAGCGGCCGGTGTAGGGCTGGCTGAAGCTCAAATAGCCTTGCACCGTGTCGCCGGGATCCCAGGGAACATCGAGCTTGCGGATTAGTTGCTCGCCCCCAGCTTCTCCGCCCTCGTAGTACCAGAGCATCTCCACCTTGGCGTTGGCAGGAAGGTTGCCCACCGGCAAGATGGCCCAGATCAAGGTGTCAGTGGTCTTGAACTCGGTTGTGGCCTCGCCAGGGCTGCCGTCCCCCCGACCTCGGTACAGGCCGATTGTCTTCAGCCCCGCCCCTTTGGGGATCTCTCCGCTGTAGGCACGGGCATCTGCTTGCGCTTCCTGACCCAGGCGATCCAGCTCAGCCAGCAAATCTTCCTGCTGCTTCAGGGCATCGGTTGCTTCCTGCAGCCACCGGGCGATCTGCCGCTCTGCGGTTGGGGCTTCCGAAACCGGGGAAGAAGGCTGTGCAATCGCCCCGCTGAGGTTGCGAATGGGAAAACCCTGAGCTGTCCCCACCTCGCTGCCCAGTAAGTTCAGCCAGCGGCTGCGCAGTTCAGGCATCATCTGGGGCTTGGCGGCGTAGGCAATGCGCACACTGCCGCGCGGGCCTCGGGTGATCCGGCCAATCTCATGTTCCTCAACTCCACTCACCGTTCCACGGCAACCAGCACTGCGGAACTCGTAGAGCACATCTTCTTCGCTCTCCCGATGAAACTCCCAAGTCGTTTGGGGGCAGCTAGCCAGGATGTTGTCCCGCATGTGGTTGGCGAGAAAGCGCGGCGATCCCTCGACATGAACGTCCATGACGGAGAGCATTTCTCTCCAAGAGGCCAAGCTCTCTCCGGGCCGTGTGAGAAGGGTTAGAGTAACCCCTTCTAGGACTTGATGATCGGCGAAAACCCACTCCCCTGGATCCCCCTCGATGACGACGTTTCCCGATGGGCTGAGGAAAGCGGATGCAAACAGGAGGCCGGCAAAAAGATTCAACACAATGCCCTTCCTTATCCTGGGATTTGTACTTGAAAATGAGATAGGACGACTTTCAAGCCGCTCACTGGGCAAGCAAAGAAGGGCTGGACAAAGAGGCTAGAGTCTTCGTCGTTGCCGTTTGCAAGGCTCACCTCAGGAAAATCTCGATAGATCCCTACAGCTTGATTTTGCTGACCTTACCAAAACGTCAATTGACCCCCCCAAAACATTGACCAGCCTAGCACAATTGAGCTCAATTCTGAACCCCACTTTGCAGAAATGCCGTGTTTTTCTGATGAGTATATCCATTTACATTGAACAGATATCAGCCTGTTCGTTCAGAAACCTGAAGCTCCCTGTATGGCAATCGAAAGCTGGTCACTTTAGTAGGTTACTGTGGCCAACTGAAGAGGAGATCTTTCCGATGATCAACCAGTTATCCCCCAAGGTCTCCAGCCGCGGCTCCACCAGTTGCCAGCTCTGGTTGACATCAGGGATCCCCTCGCCTGCTACCGGGGTTGGCGCAGCGGCTCCGCCTAGGATCTTGGGAGCGATGAAGGCGGCTACTTTCTGGATCGCCCCATCTTTGAGGGCTGCCCAGGCCAGCGTACCCCCGCATTCCCAGAGGGCGCTCAGACACCCCCGCTGAAAGAGCACTTGTGCCACCCGCGAGGGGGTTACCTGGGGCAGATGCAGCAGTTCTACCCCCTGCTCGGCCAGGGATCCCCAGAGGGGATGGATCTTTGGGGCTTCCGTGATCACCAATGTCGGCGCTTCTTCCACCTGCCACAGATGGGCAGAAGGGGGCAGGTTCAGAGAACGGCTGAGAACAACCCGCAACGGCTGGGATCCCTGCAACTCCGCCAGGCGACAGGTGAGGCGCGGGTTATCCTGCCAAACGGTTCGGGATCCAACGATGACGGCATCATGCCAGGCCCGCTGTTGGTGTACCCACTGCCGCGCCGGAGAGTTGCTGATCCAGCGGCTGTGGCCGGTGGCGGCGGCGCTCTTGCCATCCAGGGTCATGGCGTATTTCAGCAGGCCGAAACACTGTTGCCGCACAATGGCGAAGGCAAACCCCTCGTTCAGCTCCTGGCACTCCCGCTCCAGCACTCCCACCGTCACGTCGATCCCCGCCTCCTGCAGGCGGCGGATCCCTTTGCCAGCCACCAAGGGATTGGGATCCTGCATCCCCACCACCACCCGCCGGATCCCGGCGGCCAGGATGGCCTCGGTACAAGGGGGAGTGCGCCCATAGTGGTTGCAGGGCTCCAGGTTGACGTAGAGCGTTGCGCCTCTGGCCAGGGATCCCGCCTGTTGCAGAGCCAACACCTCCGCATGGGGCTGCCCTGCCCCCGGATGAACGCCTTCCCCCACCACCCGATCCCCCTGCACGATCACGCAACTCACCCGCGGATTGGGAGAGGGACGCTGAGGTGTAGAACGGGCCAGGGATAGACACCGTTCCATCCACTGCTGATCCGAGATCACAAAATGGGCATCCAATCCAGAGTGGCTCAAAGCAGTGACAAGGCTGCCAGCTTGCGGTTGAAAGCTGCAATTGCCTTGGATTCTAGCTCTGCCACCTGCAATGCGTAGTCGCGGGCGCGGGCCTTTTGTTCGTTGCTGACAATCTCTCCCGAACGCAGGCGATCCAACAAATCGAAGGGATCCAACACCTCATCCATCGGGAAGCGGCCCAGATGAATCATGATCGGCAGGCGATATTCCTCCCCGAGAATCAGAGCGGAAGCGAGTGTGGGCGATTCCCTCTCTCCCGGCCTGAGGGTGGGGCGAGCCTTGAGGCCAACCACCACCTGGCGATGGGCCTCGATCACTGCTCTGGCCCGATCCAGATCTTGATTTTTCCAATCCACAGCCAGCCTGAGGCGGTGGGCGATGAAATCCGCAGTGGCGATGTAGAGGAGAGAGGGATCGATGAAAGCATAAGCCCGCGTCTGGGCAGTTGACACCACTGTTTCACAAAACGCCGGGAAGGTGAGGGTGCCAGAAGTCCCCGCATCCACCACCGTGGTCACCCCTGAGCGGATCCCCGCCTCATCCGCAGGCAAACAAAAATCCCCCACCGACGTGAAAACCCAGTTGCCCGATTTTGTCCAATCCCTGGTCGGGATCCAGCAGATGTGCGTTGATAAACAGGGTGGCAGCCACCAGAACTCCTGCCAACAAGGCATTAGACCGGTATTGCGGCAAGGTAAAACACTTTTTTCTTGCAATTTGTAGGCTCAACTACAAAATCCGACGCGGAGAAGACCGCAATCTGAGCGTGATACCTGCTACATCTGCCGTTTCGACAAACAGGCTCTAATATTGGGATGGTTATTCTAGGAGCTGCCTTCATGACCTCTTCCCCCCACCTGACCGCTGCAGAGGGGGCAGCGGGTTCTGCCAACGGGCTGAAGGAGGCATCCCTGTTTGGGGAACGGGATCCCTTGGCCCATTCCCTTCAAGTCAACGAAGCCTTCAACCGCAGGAACAACCTGTTGAACCGTCGCCTGCAATTGGTGGAAGAACTCTGGGAATCGGTGATCCTGCAAGAGTGCGGTCAGTCTCTGGTGGATCTGTTGCAGCGACTGCGTTCCATGTGTTCCCCAGAAGGACAAGCCCTGGAGTACCCGATCCCAGAGGTACTACAAATTATCGAGTACCTCAGCCTCGACGCCACCATCCAAACGGCACGGGCCTTTGCCCTCTTCTTCCAGTTGATCAACATTGTTGAACAGCACTACGAACGGGCAGAAGACTCGGACATGCGCATGGTGGATAGCCAACAACGTACCGTGCGAGAAAACGAAAAATTTGAACGGCTGTTCCCTTACCTGCGGGCTCAAGGGGTGCCGCCGGGCCTACTGCGCAGATTGCTGGAGCAGTTGCACATTCGCATGGTTTTTACCGCCCACCCCACCGAGATCGTCCGCCACACCATTCGCGAGAAGCAACGGGCCTTCTCTCGCTTGCTCAGCCAACTGGATTGGGCAGAACAAACCCAGCCTTTGCAGGCCCAGATGATAAAAGAACAGATGGCGGAAGAAGTCTTGCTTTGGTGGCGTACCGACGAGTTGCATCAGTCCAAGCCGACTGTTTTGAACGAAGTCGATTACACCTTGCACTATTTTGAAGAGGTGTTGTTTCAGGCCATCCCCCTGCTGCACGAGTACCTCAGCCGCAGCTTGAAAAAGGCTTTTCCCAGCGTCGAGCCGCCGCCGGCAGGATTTTGCAACTTCGGCTCATGGGTAGGCGGGGATCGGGATGGCAACCCTTCCGTCACCGCCGATGTTACCTGGCAAACGGCTCGCTATCAGCGCAACCTCATCCTGGGCAAGTACATCGAATCGGTGAAGGCTCTCACCAAAACCCTGAGCATTTCCCTGCATTGGGGGGATGTGGACAGCCAACTGCTGGATGCCCTTGAGCAGGATCACCGCCTCATGCCTGAGGTTTACGAATCGTTTTCGCTGCAATACCGCCAAGAGCCCTACCGCCTCAAGCTCAGCTACATTCAGCGGCGGCTGGAGTTAACGCGGGAGCGCAACCGCAACTTGGCCGACTCCGCTTGTTTGCCCACCCCTCCCCCTGTGGACAACGCCTATGCCAACGCGGAAGAATTCCTGGCCGACTTGCAGCTTATCCAGAAAAGCTTGAAAAACAGCGGCCTTTCCTGCCGTCAGTTGGATCATCTCATTCAACAGGTACAGGTGTTTGGCTTTCACCTGGCCCATCTGGATATCCGCCAAGACAGCAGCTACCACGAAGCCGCTCTCACGGAAATTTTCGAGTACTTGCGCATTTTGCCGCGTCCCTACAACGAGATGACGGAAGAGGAAAAAACCGCCTTTCTCCTGCAGGAGCTACAAACCCGTCGGCCTCTGATACCGCTGGAGATCGCCTTTTCCGATAAGACAGCAGAGCTGATCGCCACCTTTCGCACCCTGCGCCGCATGCAGCAGGAATTCGGCTTGGCCATTTGCCAAACCTATGTAATCAGCATGAGCCGCCAGTTAAGCGACCTGTTGGAGGTGCTGCTGATGGCCAAGGAGGTGGGTCTCTACGATCCCATTAGCGGTCGCGGATCCCTGGCGGTGGTGCCGCTGTTCGAGACCGTCGAAGACCTGAAGCGGGCCCCGGAAGTTTTGCGGCAGTTGCTGGAGATCCCTTTCTATCGCCAGTACTTGGCTCAGCAGGGGAATCTACAGGAGGTGATGCTGGGCTACTCCGATAGCAACAAAGATTCCGGCTTTTTGAGCAGCAACTGGGAGATTTACAAAGCTCAACAACGCCTGCAGACGGTGGCCGAATCCTACGGGGTGAAGCTGCAGATCTTCCATGGCCGGGGCGGTTCGGTGGGCCGTGGAGGGGGCCCGGCTTACGAGGCCATCTTGGCTCAGCCAGGGCGCAGTGTGGGGGGCCGCATCAAAATTACCGAACAGGGAGAGGTGCTGGCCTCCAAGTATTCCCTCCAGGATCTGGCCATTTTTAACCTGGAAACCGTCACCAGCGCCGTGATCCAGGCCAGCCTACTGCGCACCTACCCCAACGATCTGCACGAGTGGTCGCGCCTGATGGAATCCTTGGCGGAGCGCTCCCGGCAGGTGTACCGTAACCTGGTCTATGAGCAGGAAGGTTTTGTGGAGTTTTTCCACGAGGTCACCCCCATTGAAGAGATCAGCCAACTGCAGATCAGCTCCCGTCCCGCCCGCCGCAGCGGTAGCCAAAAAGACATCGGATCCCTGCGGGCCATTCCCTGGGTATTCAGTTGGACGCAAAGCCGCTTTCTCCTGCCGGCCTGGTATGGGGTTGGCACCGCCCTACAGGAATACGTGGCCAGGGGCGAGCACAACCTCAACCACCTGCAGCACCTCTATCGCGAATGGCCTTTCTTCCGCATGGTGATCTCCAAAGTGGAGATGACCTTGGCCAAGGTGGATTTGCAAATAGCGCGTCACTACGTGCGGGAGATGAGCTCTCCAGAACGTCTAGAGCGGGCGATGGAGCTGTTTGAGTGTATTGCCCAAGAAATGCACCGTACTCGCACAATAGTGCTGCAGATTACGGGTCACAGCGAACTGTTGGAGAACGACCCTTATTTGAAGCGCTCGGTGCAGTTGCGCAACCGCTCTATTGTGCCCCTCGGCTTTATCCAAGTCTCCCTCCTCAAGCGCCTGCGAGAGCATCAGGGATCCCGCACCGGACGAACACGCTACGACCGAGCTGAACTTCTGCGTGGAGCTTTACTTACCATTAACGGCATTGCCGCCGGGATGCGCAACACAGGCTGAGGGATCCGACTAATTGACCCTGGCGCTGCTTCTATCAAGTTCAGATCGGCATTGAGAGCCTATCAGAACAGATCGTCATCATACTCTTCTGGCTCCACCTCTACTGGCTCTACTTCGACAACGCGGCGGGAAGGACGGCGGGGGGGTTCATCTGCGTAGCTTTCCCCTTGGTCTTGGGGCAGCCGTGGGGGACGGCGGCGGGTAGCTGTACCTGTGCTGCGCTCTTCCTGCACATCCACATCCTCTGGATACTCTTCGGTGGCAGGACGACGGGGGCGGCGGGCCTCTGGCGGCGGTGCTGGTTCATCGTAGTCCGTATCCTGACGCGGGCGGACCCCTGGCTCCTCGTAATACTCATCCCCTTCGGGTCGGCGGCGGGGACGCACACGGGTATCGCTGGTCAGTTGGGGCCGCGGGCGACGGCTCGGCTCTGCGCTGCCTTCGGGAATGGAGCGGGTGGAGGAGGTGTCGCGAATACGGGATCCCTCAGCCCGGGTGGAAACCGTGCGCCCTTGGGCATAGCCATCCGGGGGATAGGTGCGGCTGAAGCCTTGCCGCCGAACGGTCGGACGAGCCCCGCCCACCTGCCGTGCCTTTTCACTCAAGAGGATGCGCAACCGGAAAGTTTCGAGGGCAAACCAGCCGGCCATCACCGCCAACAGCACCTGGGCAAAGAACAGCAACGGAATGAGCCGCTGACCTTCCAAGAGCAAACAGACGGAATAGATCAGGCCCATCGTGGCAAAAATCACGTCGTACTCAGCGGAGGCCTCGCGCTTGATGAACCGAACCGCGAAGATGGCTCCACTGGCAATCGCCACCAGCGCTGCCATCAAAAAGTAGGGGCTTTGGGTGAGAAACATGCCAGGGATCCCTAAACGATGAAGACGGGAGAGCGTTGAGCCTTATCCATTCCACAGCCGATCCTAGCATTGATCCTCCTGGTGGCACGGACAACAAAACCCAGGTTTGGGTGTAGGGACGGGATCCCTCTTCAATAAAAGGGATCGGTGCTAAAATCGGCAGCATCTTCCTGCATGTTCCATGCTGTATCTGGCACGGGTACACAAAAAAAGTCTCTTCGGCCAGGGGGAGCTGCAGCTCTTGGCCCGGCAGGCCGAGGACGGGGTTTGGATGCCGCTGCGCAAGCCAGAAGGGGTCACCTGCAAAGAGGTTGGCCCTTACAACATTGGGGTGTTGCTGCTGGTTGAGCTTTCGGAAGAGCGGCAGGTACGGCGGGTGGAAGAGGCAGCCATGAAGCTGGTGGAGATGTTGCACAACCTATCCCGAACCCACAGTCTGGTGGATCTGTCGGAGATTGAAAGCTGGCGGCAATCCTTGACTCGGCAAAGCCAAGAGCTGAGCCGTCGCGAAGCAGAGGTGGCCGCTCGCCAAGAGCAACTGCAACAGTGGGAAAACCGTCTGCGAGAAAAGCTGTCTCCTTGAGCTCTCAGATCTACTCTTATCTTAAGTAGAGTCATTTTAAGCTAATTGAGAAGCCCCCCAAGTGCTCTGTGCCGCTGCCATCACCCCATCTCCCAAAAAGAAAGGGGAGCTGGATGGAAATGTTTCATACCTGTTTAAAATGACTGTAAGTCCAAGTAAGTCTATGAGTGAATCTGGATGTTCTGCGCCTTCCCAAATCAGTAGTGATACGACCCGGATCAACTTGAGTTAAGCCATTCTTTTCCCCCAGAATAAGCGGGGCAAATCCGGGATCCATCATGCCCCATGTTGCCCATGGCAACAGACTGTCCCACCTCCAGTGTAGAAATCCCCCGACTTTAGTCGGTGAGAGTGTCAACCCTGTGCTGGTGCTGTATGGATCGATCAAACAGTGCTGAGATCTGGCCTTAACTCGCGGGCACCTCGCAGATAAACATGCTGCATGTCCGCTTGAGCAAGTGGAGTATTCAACTGGATCAAAACCCGAATGCAACGGGGTAAGTCGCCGCTCACCTCCATCTGTTGCACATCCAACAGAGGCACCGACTCCCAACCGGGGCGACGACGAGCAAACTGGGCGGGAAAAGCTGCATTTAAATCAGGGGTAACGGAAAAAATAACGCTGACTAGTTCAGCCGGATCGAGGGCGTTGCGGTGCTCTAGCGTATCCAGCAGCTCAGCCACCGCCGCGCCAATGGCCTCGGCACTGTTTGTAGGTACGGTGATGGCTCCCCGAATTGCTCTGACTCGCCACCCCAATGGCCACACCCTCGCGCGCTTGAGCTCGCCTTGCTTCCAGAAAATTATACAGACTCATCTCTACTGGGATCCCATCCCTCTGGGGAAAACCAGCCCCCATCGCCTAGCTGGGCTGCAGGAGCTTTTCCAGGATCTGCTCGTGGCTGAGGCCGGAGTCCACCCAGGCTTCTCCCTCTTTGAGGCGGGCAGCAGCGGTTACGACAAACAAATTGCTCTTCGCTCCCAAAGCCTCGCTGGCAGTTTGCACGCAGAGCAAATCCTGGCCGGTTAGCTGGCTAAACCAGGTGGCCAACAGCCCTGCCTCCAGAAAGCCCATCGGACGCTTGAAATGGGGAGGGGTGACAGCAGCGAAGGGAGAATTGCGAATCGACACCACCAGGACTCCCTGATCTTTGTAAGTCCAGTCGATCTCGATCAATCCCCAGCCATGAGCTTTCCAGGCTTGTCTCAGACTTTGCAGAAAGGTGCCCATCTCTAGCTCGGCCAAAGGCTTCTGGTAGTAGTCGGAGAGTTCTTGGGCAAAACGGCGGAAAAACTCCTTGCCCCACATCCGACCACAGTTGCGCAACACCAAACGAGCAGCCTGGCCGGTCTCGTATTCCAGGCCCGTGTAGATGCCCCGCAGCAATGCCTCTGGAAGGGCCAAGAGACGTTCACCGTGGCGACTTTCCAGTAAGCCCGATTCCAAATCGCTTCGCAGATAAGCGCTGGGTGTGTAGTAGTTGGCCAAAACGGGCGTGTAGGGATCAAAGGTGACTGAGCCATTGGAGATAGAGCTGGTGCCGTTCATAAGGGATCCCCTGGTTATCCAATCCAAGTCGTTATTGAGCTTTAAGCATCCAAATAGGAGCAGGGTGCAGTTGACAGTTCGTTGGTTGTTGAGCTGGGAGAACGGTTGTTTACGCTCCAAATCTTATGGCGATCCCTCCAGCAATTGAATACCCCTTGGGCAGATTTACTACAACGCTAACATTAACTCCAACGACACTGAAGTCTCCGGCTAGTTGAGATAGAGCGCTCTAGCACCGAAAAATGCAAAAAGCAAAAAAGTATCTAGCTCTAAAACAGCAAGGCCACCTGTACCTGGGTGATTAAGGGGCGGATAAACTCCAACTCTCCAGGAGCCAAATGGTCTCTCAGCTCTTGCTGGAAAATCCGATAGGCAACCTCATAAACCCTCTGCAG
>NZ_JANSHQ010000071.1:0-885 GCF_047461715.1 Synechococcus sp. R8-2
TACGGCCCGCTATCGCGAACGGATCTCCCTTGGGGAAAGTGGTTCGGCACCGCTGGCGCGAATGCGGCGATGAGGCGGCGGGTGTAGTCCTGCTGCGGCTGCTGGTAGATCTGGGAGGCGGGGCCAAGCTCTTCGATGCGGCCCCGGTTCATGACCATGATGCGGTCGCTCATGAACTTGACCACGCTCAGGTCGTGGGAGATGAATAGGTAGGTCAGCCCCAGTTCCTCCTGCAGATCCTTGAGCAAGTTCAGCACCTGGGCCTGCACAGAGACATCCAGAGAAGACACCGCCTCATCGCAGACGATCAGGCGCGGCTCCGAGGCCAGGGCGCGGGCAATACAGATCCGCTGCCGCTGTCCTCCGGAAAACTGGTGGGGCAGGCGATCCAGCGCTTCCGGATCCAACCCTACCCGTTCAAACAGGCGTTGGGCCCGTGCTCGTCGCTCAGCAGCATTTCTCCCAATCCCGTGCAGGGCCATTGGCTCTATGACGCTGGCTCCCACACTCATGCGCGGATCCAGTGAGGCTGCCGGATCCTGAAAGATCAGCTGAATCTCGCGGCGGAGACGACGTAAGCGTTGGGGCGGCAAGCGGAGCAGCTCCTCGCCGTCGTAGATCACCTGGCCAGAGCTGGCACGGACCAGGCGCAACAGGGTTCGCCCCAGGGTGGTTTTGCCGCAGCCGGACTCTCCCACCAGCCCCAAGGTCTCTCCGGGGTAGAGGTCAAAGGTGATCCCATCCACGGCCCGGATCTCGCCCACCTGGCGGCCAAATGGCCCTCGACGGACGGCGTAGTGGGTTCGCAGATCCCGCACCTGCAGCAGGGGGGGCTGACTGTACAGCCGGCGCAGCCGTTCTTCCTCTAAGGACTCCGTCCCGCTT
>NZ_JANSHQ010000072.1:0-2174 GCF_047461715.1 Synechococcus sp. R8-2
CAGTCAGGGTCGGGTAGTTTACGAATATTCTGCTTCGCCTCTCACCTGATCCTGCCGGACCTGTTCCCGCTCCCGGTTAAGGCGGGCCACCTGGGCTTCCAGATCTTGGATACGGTGCAGCAACTGTTCGATAGCCCGTCCCACTGGGTCAGGCATGAGATGGTGATCCAGGTCAATGCCATGGGCGGGGATGCGGCGCTGATGGGGCGGGATGACCGCACGGCCTGGGATCCCAACCACCGTCATGCCGGGAGCTACATCCTGAATCACGACCGCGTTGGCTCCGATACGAGCTTTTTCCCCAATGCGAACCGGCCCCAGAATCTTGGCCCCCGTGCCAACAATCACCCCGTTTTCCAGGGTGGGATGACGTTTGCCCTTGCTCCAGGAAGTACCCCCCAAGGTGACCCCGTGGTAGAGGGTAACATCATCACCAATTTCTGCCGTCTCACCGATCACCACCCCACAGCCGTGGTCAATGAAAAAGCGCCGCCCAATCTTGGCTGCCGGGTGGATTTCAATCAATGTGAAAGAACGAGCCAAGAAGCTGAGCAGCCGCGCTAGGAAAAACCAGCGCCGTTTCCACAGCCAGTGGGCGATGCGGTGCAAAAACAGAGCATGCACACCGGGATAAGTGAAGATGACCTCCCAGCGATTGCGTGCTGCCGGATCCCGATCGAAGACACAATCAACATCCTCCCAAAATTGCTGCCAGAACCCCAGTTTTGGCTCCGGCTTGCCAGCAGGGAGAGAATTGCCCTCCCCCGTTTTGGGGCTTTCCACCGCCGACTGCTCGGCCTCCGTCAGCATGAATGGTCTCCGTTTAGGAACCTCCACTCCCCTTTTAGCACTTTTTGCCGGCAGCAAGGAGAGATCTCCAATCGCGCCAAGGGAGCTCCTCGCGCAACTCTCCACTGGGTCGAGCTCAAGCAAATTGCCTTCTGCCCTAGCCTTTACCCAACTGTTGAGCCACCAGTTGTCCAATAGCTTGGGCAGCTCCCGGCTTGCCCCCCAGCCGCTGCAGTTCTGTCTGCATTTGCTGACGGCGCTGGGGATCTTCCAACAGAACTCGCATTTGCTCGGCCACGGCCACCGGGCGCAAGTGGCCCCGCAACTCTGGCACCACCTCTCGCCCCGCCCAGATGTTCGGCCAAGCCAAGTGACCTAGCCAACGCAGAGCAATTCTGTTGACGGCGCGGGCCAGCCAAGTGCCCAAGCCTGGAAGGCGGGTCAACAGGCCAAGAATCCCATCCCAGGCGCGCATTGCCTCCAGCTTGTTGGTAGGGATCACCACAACCATCGGCACCCCCAAATAGGCCAGCTCGGCGGTGTTGGCGCCAATGGTGGTCAGACAGAGATCACAGTTGGCCAGCACAGAATAGGCAGGGAAGCTTGTCCACAATTGCACCGTGCTGCCAAAGGGGGTAACAAACTGGGATCCCAGATTGGTCTGCTCCAGAATGGCTGAGGTGCCATAGATCAAAGCCATATCGGGATTGAGCTTGGGATGGGCATAGGCTGCCAACGACTGGGGGGTTTGTCCTGGGGCCACCGGGATCACAAAGCGGACATTCGGCAGCATCTGTCGCAGCTCATCGGCCACAGCCAACACCAATGGCACCCCCAAGGAGAGCTTGGCTGGCTTGGAGCCTGGGAGCAGCCCCACCTGATAGTGGGTGCGGTTCTCATCGCTCAGACGCTGCCAGCCGCGCGGTAGCAATTCTTCATCGGTGAAGCGGTTCCCCACTCTCTCTGGCGCAGTTCTTACAGGCTCCCCCTCGCCGATGGAGCTGGGAGATGCATCTTGGAGCAGGCCAAAGGCTTGGGTTGGGGAAGAAAAGCCTGCCGTGGGTTTGGAGGCAGCGGCAGGAGATCTGCTGCCAAGCCAGCCGGAAAGGGGCACCCCCGGCAAATAGACAGCGCTGGCTACGCCATCCGCCATCAAATCCCCGACAACGTGCATTTTGTGGGCCCAAGGGTGGCCCAGCAGCCGTCCGCCATCGTAGCGGCGTTTGATTGCCTCGGTTCGCACGGCGAAAGCATGTACCCAAGGCCGCCAACGGGGTTGATGCTCAGCATAGACCACCAGCCGATAGCGCAAGCGGCGAGCAATCCAGACGGCAAAAAACTGATCCCCCCCCAGAAACAGCACCACCCCTCGCTTGGCCCAATTC
>NZ_JANSHQ010000073.1:0-13834 GCF_047461715.1 Synechococcus sp. R8-2
ACTTCCCCGAAGGGAAGCGACTTAGCACTCTCGACTTACGAGTGCTAGTTTATCAGCCAACTTTCTGGCCTGACAATAGCCTCTGTCGGTGGGATCCCGCTTTTGGCGGGTACGGTCGGGGTGCGGATCCCCCTACTTTGGGGTCTGCTGTGGGATCATGACCTGAGTTGGGCTTGGTTGAGAAGGTGTGGATCCCGTTGTTTCAGGTGGATGCGTTTACGGCAGTGCCTTTTGCAGGTAACCCCGCGGCGGTGTGTTTGCTGCCTCAGGAGCTGCCAGAGGCGCTGATGCAGGCCATTGCCGCAGAGAACAATTTGTCGGAGACGGCTTTTTTACTGCCTCAGGGATCCCAGGGCGAGGTTCCCCACTATGGGCTGCGCTGGTTTACGCCGGCGACGGAGGTGGATCTCTGTGGCCACGCCACCTTGGCCAGCGCCTATGTGCTGTTGACGGAGGTGCATCCCCAGGCGGAGAGGGTAGCCTTTTCCACCCGCAGTGGCCTGTTGCAGGTGCGGCGGCAAGGGGATCGCCTGGCCATGGATTTTCCTGCTCAAACTCCGGAACCTTGGCCAGAAGCCAAAGAGCAAGTAGCAGCAGCTTTAGGGATCCCACCCGTGGAGCTATACCGGGGGGACATGGGGGTGGCGGTGCTGGCTTCGGCGGGACAGGTGCAGCAGGTGCAACCGGATCTGGCCCAGGTTCAAGCACTCCCCGTTCCGGGGTTGATCGTCACAGCCTCTGGGGCGGCTCTGGGGAATGGGCCGGATTTTGTCTGCCGCGTTTTTGCCCCTCGGCTGGGGATCCCGGAGGATCCGGTGACGGGATCCGCCCAGTGTCTTTTGATGCCCTATTGGGCCAAACGCCTGGGTCGCTCTGAGTTACAGGCCCACCAGCTATCCAGCCGCGGCGGGGAGCTCTGGTGTCGCGATCTCGGCTCTCGCGTGGAGATTGCCGGGCAGGCTGTGCAGGTGATCAGAGGAGAGCTGAGGCTACCTTAGAACCCTACCGAACAAAAAACACCCCGGATATGCTTCCGAGGTGCAGGCTAGGAAAGAGCTTGAGCTAGCCGAGGATTTCGGCGGCTTGAATGAGCTCCACCTGCTTTTTCTTCAGCACCAACAGCACCTGGGTAATGGTAATGGCTGCCAGGAAGGCCACCAGCCATTTCACCCGATCCGGGCTTTGCAGCACCAGATCCCGCTCCACCTGGCCAAAGCCGCCCACATTGGGATTGTTGGTGACGGGATCCCCTTCTTTGACGCTGTCGCCAACGGCAACCACCAGTTCCGGCCCAGGCGGCACCACCAGGTTTTGGATCCCGCTTTCGGTCTCGAAGCTGAGAACTCTCGTGCCCGGCAGCTCGTATTCCGGGGGCACCAGGCTGGCCAATTCAGCCGGCAGATCGCTGATATCGGAGTCGAGGGTGGCAATGTTGACCAGACGCCCCGTGGCTGGGGCGCGGAAGACGTTGTTGTTGCTGAGGCTGCCGTCGGGGTTAAGCTGACCGCGACCTCGGTTGGCCCCGATGTAAACGCGATACTTCATGAAGGCCACCGAGGGATCCTCTTTCGGGTCAGGGGCCACCACTGGAAAGACGATTTCTTGATGCTGCTCGCCCGGCAAAGGCCCGACCAGGAGGATGTTGGGCTTCGCGTCGCTGTAGGGGGTGATGTAGGTCTCGGCAGTTTCTTGCCGTTGTTCCTCGGTCATCTCGGCTTCGGTGGCTAAACGGAAGCCCTCCGGCAAGACCACCACCGCGCCCACATTCAACCCACCCTTGCTGCCGTCTGCCAGCACCTGCTGCTTGCTCAGGTCATAAGGGATCCCAACTTTGATGGTGAACACCTGGCCGGGGGTGACGGCCTGGGGCACCTCGGCGCGAGTGGGCATGGCGTTCAGGTGGCAGTTGGCACAGACAATTTTTCCAGTCGCCTCGCGGGGGTTGTCGTAGGCCATCTGGGCATAGTAGGGGTAGGCTGCCGCCGGACGTGCCCCCATCCCCAGCAACAGCAGCAGCCCACAGAAGGCCAAGCAGATTCGCTTCATAACTCTCAGCTCAGAATGAATTTCCATCACAGGTTTAGGACACAGTCTTGGAACAGCCATCTCGACAATTTGCCCCAAATCGTTCGGCAAAAGCCGGCACAGCCAGGATCCTTACCTCACCATCCTTCTAGATCAGGGAGATCAGGGGCCGGTCAACAGTTGGACTGGAAAGGTGCTCCGCACCGCTGACGCAATTGCCTGGGCAGAACCGGCGGGATCCCTTGCCCTTTAGGTCTCCCGGAAATCAGGGCCTTGCCAAGGGCTGAAGCGGACGTTGTCGCCATCCACAGTGGCGCTCACCAGCTCCAGCGAGCGGGGAGCCGGTCCCCGGATTACCTTGCCATTGGCCGCATACTGGGATCCGTGGCAAGGGCACTTAAACAAGTTTTCCCCCACATTCCAGGGCACCACGCAACCGAGGTGGGTACAAACCGCGTTGAGGCCATAGTTGGCCACCGCCCCGTTGTCGATCACGATGTAGGTGGGATCCCCCTTCAAACCTTGGGCCAGCACCCGATCCGTGGCAGCATGGGTGGCCAACAGCTCACTGACACTGATGGGCTTGCCGAGGGCGTCCTGAGCTATGAGACCCTCACCCCCTCCACCGGAAGAGGGCGGGATAAAGTACTTCACCACCGGGTAGAGGGCGCCCACCACTACGACTCCCACAGAGCCGCTGAGCAGGGCATTGAGAAGAACCCGCCGGCTCATGGGGGGCGCTTCAAAGTTGCTAACCGCTTCCGTCATAATGGCAAATGCAGACCTGAGAAGTTTTAACGTTCGTTGACAAGCGACATCATCCTAACCGACCCCTCTGGCCAATATCGTTAAGAAATGCAACGCTGTAAGAGGCCGTGGCCTTCCTTCCCAAGGTGAGCGGCCCACCCAGCGCGATTGGAGCCAGATCCAAGCCAGCCTCAGACAAGTCTGATGAAGGGATCCGACTTTCAAGCTTTGTTGCGCGAGAAGTGGGGCTATTCCTACGACGTGCAGCTGCGCCGTATCCAGCAGAAGGTGGTGCTGCTGGTGATGTGGCGCTACCTGGAGCAGCCCTCCTTTCCCTTGAGCGAGGCGGAGTATCTGGCCCACTTGGAGAACGTGCTGGCCCATTTGCAGGCTTGGGGGGTGTGGGAAGCGGTGCGTCGGGAAATCGAAGCCACCCGTCAGAGACCCCGTATGGGCAAAGCGGTGGCCATTCCTCTGGATTTGCAGAAGGTGGGGGAGCGGGTCTCGGAGTGGTTGCTGTGAGTTCTCCGGGGGAGAAAAAAGTCCAAGCAAACCCAAGCGCCGGATTCTCCGGCTGGGCAAGAAACTCGAATGGGTCTCAGCTCAAACGGCAGACCGGGAGTTTGCCCAACGGCCATGACCTCTCTAGAGGGGACGCGGCTTGCGCACTTGTTCGGTTTCCGGGTACTCCTGCTGAGCTTCGGATTCCAAAAGTTGGCGGAATGCCGGCTCGTCCAGACGGTAGTCCCGCTGCTCGATCAAATCCCGGTCGGTTGAGTAAATGGTGTCCGACTCTTGCACAACTTCTTGACGGCGGAAGCGGCGGGCAAAGTTGAGTTTGCGCAGCAGCGCCTCTGTGGGATGCTGCAGATGCTCTCGCCAAAGCTGCCGGACACGATTGCGACGCTCCACTCCCTGGTTGCGGATTTGCAAGGCTAGCCAGCGAACGGCGGGCACCGCCAAAAACAGCGTGCCGTAGAGGAAGAGGAAGCCGATCAACGGGTAGATGAAGGCCAAAAAAGCATTGCTGCCGGCTGCCGCTGCCACCTCTTCCCGTGCCCCATAGAGAATGGCGGCCAGAAAGAAATTGAGAACTCCCAAACCCCCTGCCAGGGTCAGTTGACCAGGCGTGGCCCGGCTGAACACCCAAGGTTTCTCCTGCAACACTTCGGGGATCCTCTTGGGCTCACGCTCTGAGGCGGCCACCTGCAGTTCCGGAAAGCGGTAGACAATGTCCCCGTCCTCGCTGACCTCCGGCTGACCGTCGAACTTGAGCAAAATGGGCAGCATGTAATCTTCGTATTCCAAGGCCGGGGATCCCGGCTCCACATCCAGATAGGGCAACACCTGTTCCGCTGCGATCACCCCCCCATTGGCACGAATCAGTTGGCCAATGAGGGCATAGCGCTCCTCCTCCAGGTTGGCATTGGGATCCCCGTCCCCAAAGAGGAAGCTGTACACCGCTTCCAGGAAGTTCAGCTCGGATTTTTGCGGCTGGCGGGGGCGCGTCCGACCGGAGTAGCTGCCATAGTAGGGATAGGGATCCCAGAAGGGGTTGCCGATCCAAAGATTGGGGAAGTAGTAAAACCCTATCCCCCGCGACCGGCTGCGATTGTCCTGCTCGCGGCTACTGGCCATCTGCAAGGCAATCAACGCCAGGACGATCAAGACAATTGACACCACCAGCAGAATGCCGAAGGAGATGCGCAGCCCATAGAGGAAGCCCCCCCACAACCGGCGACGCAGGGCTGCTAGCCGATCCTGCTGCTCCTTGCGCTTGAGAATGCTGCGAAAATCCGGCGGGAAAACATAGGTAATCTCCCCCTGCCGGGAAACCTGGAGATGCCCCTCCGCCTTTTGGGCCAAATTCAGCAGCTCTTGTTTGGCCTCGTGTAGAGCCAAGCCCGTGCTGGATGCAATATCTCCCAAGGTGACCCGCAGGCCCAACTGCTCCACTGCATCCATCACCAATGTTTGTGTAGCCACTTTAAACCTCCGCTTTCCGCCCCCATTGTCGAGGAGCCTTTGGGATCCCTGGACGCAGATCCGCTCCCCTGAGCTAGACCTATCGTTTCCTCTACTCCCAGTATCTCCCCACTAACCCAGCAGCGGCGAGGGTTATACCCCCCTCTAGGGCAGCCAAGCCATCACGGCCAGCAGGGTCGAGAGGATCCCGATCAACACCCAGATGAGGGGCTTAGTATCCAACGGGGGATCCGCTGCCCGGCGGCTGAGGGGATCCCCAGATCTTGGGGAAGGGCCTTTGCGTTGGGAGCGCCCATAGGCCAAGCGGTACTCTGGGGGATCAGCTTCCTCCAGCCGGCTGAGATCGGGAATTTCGCTCAACCACTCCGCTGGACGCCGCAGACGAGGGGCTTGCCAGATACCCAAGACATAGCGAGCCTGCTGGGCAACTTCTGGATCTGGGTTGCGCAGCAAGGTTTGGGCCAACAGGATGGCCTCCTGCGTTTCGCCAAGGGCTTCTTGGGCCAGGGCCTGCCAGAGCCGTAGCTTACCCGACTGCGGATAGCGGCTTTGGGCCTGCTTAACCTCCTCTAGCGCCTGCCGGTATTGTCCTCGCTCGAACCTCAACTGGATCAGAGCCAAGTGCTGAGACAATCTCAGGTCTTTGGGAAGCGTCATGCTCAGGATCCGCAGGCTAGGTCAGCTTCTGTTCTACCCCAAACCCCACCAGCAACAGCTCCTGCAAAGGCTGACCCTGAGGGGGACGTTGGTAGGTAAGGATCTGCCGCAGGCGCAGGCGCGGATTCAGTAGAGTGATGGTATCTACAGCAACCACACGAGTGTAGGTGGTGGTCATCACCAGTTGCAGGGATCCGGGATCAAACCGGAAAGCCGCCACCATCGGGCGATCTTCCTCGTAGGCCCGATCCCGCAGGTAGTCTCCCTGCAGCCCCAGGGGGGTTTCCTGCCGAGGGACAAACAGCATGTTCAGCTCTTGCCCGGCCTCCTCCCCCGTTTCGGAAACGGTCTCAAAAGCCAAGTGAAAGCCCAAAAAACCATCCACGTTGTGGTTGGGGTAGTTGTTGTCGGTGAGCACCTTGTGCTTGAGCTCAGGGGTGAGGGTGCGAATGGTGAACTCGGTGCGGGAGCGCTCCACCTCGCCACGGTCTAGGTAATGGTAGGTGCGCTCTGTGCGCCAAGCCCCAATGCAGCAGTTGAAAAAGTGGTGAAATTGCTGGATAGCGTTCATGCGGGCGGGAGCGGACAGAGTCAGAGATCAGCGCTGGACGGGAAACCCTGCTTTCGATCCTAAAACGAATCGAAAACAACCAGGAATCCAAATCCTGAATGCCAACGATTGAGTTCTACCGTGGGATCCCCTTCCTCACGGGCTTTTGGCCACCCGGATCCCTTGGGTCTGCCCCAACAACTCCAAGGCTCGCTGCAGCTGGATGTCCTCCGGCCCGGCCAGGGTTTCTGCCGTCAGAGGAACGGATCCCTCCGCCACCACCACATCGGGCTGGATCCCCTGGCGATGGATGTCGTGGCCGCTGGGGGTGAGGTACTTGGCCGTGGTCACCGCCAGCCCCGATCCATCCGCCAGCTCCAGCAGGGATTGAATCAGACCCTTGCCAAAGGTGCGCGTTCCCACCAGTTGGGCTCGCCCACTATCCTGAAGTGCCCCGGCCAACACTTCACTGGCACTGGCGCTGCCCTGATTTACCAAGACCACCAGCGGCGCCTCTGTAAGCACCTCGCCAGTGGCGGGAATGCTGTCTTGAATGCCGTGGCGATCCGTCACCAGCACAATGTCACCCTTGGGGATCCAGAAGCGGGCGATCTCAATGGCCGCCTGCAAGAGTCCCCCCGGATTGTTGCGCAAATCGAGAATGTAGCCCCGCACCCCTTGAGCTTCTGCGGCCCGAATGGCTTGGCGGACTTGAGCGGCAGCATTGCCGTTGAACTGGCTGAGGCGAATGTAGGCCACCGATCCCTGAGGCAGCTCAAAAAAACGGGTGCGCACGGGGTTGATGGTGATCGATTGGCGTACCAGCTCCACCTCCCAAATGCGATCCTGCCGCCTCAGCTTCAAAGTAACCGGCGTGCCGCTGCGCCCCCGCATCCGCTCGGCCACTTCGTCCAGGCTCAGCCCCGCCACCGGCACCCGATCCACCGCCAAAATCTCATCCTGAGGTTGGATCCCGGCCTGCTCGGCAGGAGTGCCCTCCATGGGGGCAATCACCCGCACAGCGCCTTGCTCGTCGATAGCAATCTGCAAGCCGACACCACTCAGCTCGCCGGCTGTAGAGGTCTGCAGGCTGAGGTAGTGCTCTCTGTCCAGAAAGCGGGTAAAGGGATCCCCCAGAGTGGCCAACATCTCCTCAATGGCCTGGTAAGTCTGCTTGCGCTCCTTTAAGGGCCGGGAGAGAAACCGTTGCCGCACCTGCCACCAGTTTTGCCCGTTAAACCCCGGATCCACGTAGGCCCGATCCACATAGGCCCAAGCCTGCGCCAGCAGTTGCTGCTCTTCTCCCCAACGGCTGGCCTGCCCTGGACAGGCGCCAATGCCCAAACTCGCCCAGAGCAAACACCCAAGCAAGACAATGCGGATCCCCCACCCTCTCCAGCGGATCCCTGTGTATCTCGGCTTCTGCACAACCATCGATCCCAAAAAACATTAAGAAACATGAACAAAACGCAATATCGAAAACTTGCCTGGCCTCCTGGGATCGAGATCTTCGTCCCCAAGCTGAGCCCGACGCCAGGATGGTGTTAAAAGATTGTGTTACATTGCTGAGTGGAGTGGGCTTGCCCCGCCCTCGAGATCCAATTTCAAGAATTGCAGGCATTATGAGCAAAGTTTACGACTGGTTGGACGAGCGGCTGGAGATTACGCCTTTCGTCGACGACGCAACAGGGAAATTCATTCCGCCTCACGTTAACATCTTCTACTGCCTCGGCGGGGTGACGCTGGTGTGCTTCTTAATTCAGTTTGCCACCGGCTTCGCCATGACGTTTTACTATCGTCCGACGGTGGCTGAGGCCTTTGAATCGGTAAACTACATCATGACCCAGGTGAACTTCGGCTGGCTGCTGCGCTCCATCCACCGTTGGAGCGCCTCCATGATGGTGCTGATGATGATCCTACACACCTTCCGGGTCTATCTGACAGGGGGATTCAAAAAGCCCCGTGAGCTGACCTGGGTAACCGGTGTAATCTTGGCGGTGCTGACCGTCTCCTTTGGCGTTACCGGCTACTCCCTGCCCTGGGATCAGGTGGGCTACTGGGCAGTCAAGATCGTCTCAGGTGTGCCCAGTGCCATTCCGGTGGTGGGCGACTTGTTGGTGCAACTGATCCGGGGTGGCGAAGCGGTTGGTCAAGCTACCCTGACTCGCTTCTACAGCTTGCACACTTTCGTGCTACCCTGGCTGACCGCAGTCTTTATGACCATGCACTTTTTGATGATCCGCCGCCAAGGCATTTCTGGGCCTTTGTGAGCAAGGTTTGGCTCCCAGACGCCTTTGACTTTCCTGGTAACTGGGATCTTTACCTGCCACTTTTTCAGAACTTTTGTCCCTAGATAAGGAGAACTCCCATGGCCGTCTCAAAACAGGTGATAGCGACCGAGGCCATTACCCGCAAGGTTGATCTAGACAACCCCAAAGTTGTAGCCAAGCTGAAGAAAAACATGGGCCACATGACCTATGGTGAGCCCGCTTGGCCCAACGATTTGCTCTTTATGTTTCCGGTGGTGATCCTGGGCACTATTGGAGTGATCGTTGGCCTGTCAGTCATGGATCCGGCAGGTGTAGGGGAGCCGGCGGATCCCTTTGCTACGCCTCTGGAAATTCTGCCGGAATGGTATCTCTACCCCGCCTTCCACATCCTGCGGATTGCTCCCAACAAGCTGTTGGGAATTGCTCTGATGTCTGCCATTCCTGTGGGTCTCTTGTTTGTGCCCTTCATCGAAAACGTCAACAAGTTCCAAAACCCCTTGCGCCGCCCAGTGGCGACAACGGTGTTCCTGATCGGCACCTTGGTCACCCTCTACCTGGGCATAGGTGCCACCTTGCCCTTGGATAAGTGGGTCACCTTGGGCTTGTTCTAAAAGAACATCTGGGACTCCCGCTTGATGGGTTGATCGTCATCATCACCATCAGAACCATCAGAATCACCATCAGAGTGCAGCAGGTTGGTGGCCAGGCTGCACTTTGTTATTTGGAGAGCTTTTTAGAGGAGTTGTCTGCAAACCTGTGTGCCAAGGGATGAGCCAGCCCGCCGAAATGGTAGTATCTCTACGCCCTCATCTTCAGCTTGACCGCTCATGAGCACTTCTTCTTCAACTGCTCGAACCTATCGGATCACAGCCCTTGCCGGAGATGGCATCGGCCCCGAAATCATGCGGGTGGGACGAGCCGTTTTGGATGCAGTTGCCCGGCAGATGGGATTTGCTCTCCAGTGGCAAGAGGGCCTGATCGGCGGGGCCGCCTACGAACAGACCGGGGATCCCTTGCCGGCAGAAACCCTGAAAATGGCTCAAGAGAGCGATGCCGTTTATCTGGCTGCTGTCGGCGACTTCAAGTACGACGCTCTGCCTCCTGAGAAACGCCCAGAACGGGCCTTGTTGGGTTTGAGGGCGGGGCTGGGGCTGTTTGCCAACTTGCGTCCGGTGAAGGTCTTCCCTCAACTGGTGGGGGCCTCCTCCCTGAAGCCAGAGGTGATCTCGGGGATCGACCTGGTGGTAGTGCGGGAGCTGACGGGGGGCATTTACTTCGGCCAGCCCAAGGGAATCTTCACGGATGCCCAAGGATCTCGGCGCGGCGTGAACACCATGGTCTACAGCGAAGCTGAGGTGGATCGGATTGCCCGAGTTGCCTTTGAGCTGGCCCGCAAACGCCGGCGCAAGCTCTGCTCGGTGGACAAAGCCAACGTTCTCGAGGTGTCGCAACTGTGGCGGGAGCGGGTCAATGTCATTGCGGCTGAGTACCCGGAGGTGGAACTTTCCCACCTGTACATCGACAATGCCGCCATGCAGTTGGTGCGCTGGCCCAAGCAGTTCGACGTCATCCTCACGGGCAATCTCTTCGGCGATATCCTCTCCGATGAAGCGGCCATGCTGACCGGCTCTATTGGTATGCTGCCCTCTGCCTCTCTGGGATCCTCTGGCCCCGGCCTATACGAGCCGGTACATGGGTCGGCTCCCGACATTGCCGGACAAGACAAAGCCAACCCCATTGCCCAGGTGCTCTCCGGCGCCCTGATGCTCCGCTACTCCCTGGATCAGCCGCAAGCTGCCGACCGCATCGAACAGGCGGTAGAAGCCGTTTTGGCGCAAGGGTACCGCACCCCAGACCTCTACTCTGAGGGAATGACTTTAGTGGGTTGCCAGGAAATGGGAGAAAAGTTGGTGGCAGCCCTGTCCCAGCAGCAGGCGCAATAGCCTTTTTCGGGGCCACAGGCTACAGCCAAGGCAGACGTGAGGCGATTTCCAAGCAATTTCCAATTGTGGGGATCCTTGGAGCTACGCCCAACCGGCTTCAGGGAGAAGGTCGACCTCCTCGGTGGTTTTAATGGCCTCTTCCGGTCGAGGTGTGGCTTCTTGGCAGCGCTCCATGGCTTGAAGAAGCAGGGCTTCCCCTTCCTGCACCGTCTCAATGCGACAGAGGAGAGCACGGAATTGAGAGGCTCCGGCAAAGTCTTTGATGTACCAAGTCATGTGCTTGCGGGCCTGACGGATGCCACGTTCTCCCTTGTACTCCCAGAGACCGCGCAGATGCTCTAAGGCCATTTGAATCCGCTCCAGGGGAGTGGGGGCCGGTCTTTCTTGACCGGTTTTCAGGAAGTGATCGATTTCCCCCACCAGAAAGGGATAGCCCATGGTGCCGCGGGAGCACATCACCCCATCGGCTCCGGTTTCCTCCAAACACTTCACCGCTGCGGCTGTCGAGAAAATATCCCCATTGGCGATGACGGGAATGCGCAGGTGCTGTTTGACGCGGCGGATCCAGTCCCAGCGGGCTTTGCCGTTGAAGCCTTGGGCGCGTGTTCGGGCATGCAGGGTGAGCAGTTGCGCCCCTGCCTCCTGCAGACGGTGGGCAAAATCCAAAATGTTGATCTCCTGATCTGACCAGCCCAGGCGCGTTTTCACGGTTACGGGCACCTCCACTGCGTTGGCCACCGCCTCCACAATTCGCGCTGCCGTGTCGGGATCGCGGAGCAGAGAAGAGCCGCCGCCGTTTTTGGTAATCTTGTTCACCGGGCAGCCCATGTTGATGTCCACCAAGGTCGCCCCTTCGTCCACAGCCATGCGGGCTGCTTCCGCCAGAAAATCGGGCCGACAATCAAACAGTTGGATGCCAATAGGCTGCTCCCCCTCGCCGACCTCCATGATGCGGGGCAACTGGCGGGCATAGCGCAAGCCGGTCGCGCTGACCATTTCCGTGTAGACCAAGCTGTGGGGGGCAAAACGGCGCACCAGCCCTCGAAAGACTTGGTCGGTTACCCCTGACAGCGGCGCCTGAAAAACGCGGCTCAAAACTTTTACCCCGCCGATATTGAGGGGTGGGGATAGGCGGGCTTGGAGTTCCGGCGAAAGCTGCAGGCCCATCGGGATCTGGAGAAGGCTATCCCTCTTTGTTGACAAAGTAAAGAAGACCCATGATGCGCGCTCGTTTGATCGCGGCGGTGAGCTCCCGCTGTTGTTTGGCAGTCAGGCCGGTGATGCGGCGGGGCAAGATCTTGCCTCGCTCGGTAACAAATTTCTTGAGCAGCTCCACATCGGTGTACCTAATGGGCTCTCCCGGCTTAATGGGAGACAGGCGGCGGCGAGCGTAAACCATAGGTCAGGAGAACGGCGAAACGGCTTGAACTACTTAATCTCTTTGTGGACGGTGTGGCGGTTGCAGTGGGGGCAGAATTTCTTCAGCTCTAAGCGGGCTGTTGTGTTGCGGCGGTTTTTGGTGGTGGTGTAGCGGTTCACGCCTGGAGAGCGCTTGTTGACGTTGGTGCGGCACTCCGTACACTCCAGAGTAATGATGATGCGGGCACCCTTTGCTTTAGCCATGACGGATCCCAAGACGAAGGTAAACGGCAATGAGGAAACTGCAATCCCAGATCCTGAGGCTGGAGATGGGGGTTTACCTCGATAAGCGCGATCACCAATTATCCAACTTTTCCTTGACGGAATCAACCCAAGTTTTCACGTGCTTGCCCGTTTGTTGCCGTAGGCTACGGGCGTTGCGATCCACATCTTTGCTCAGGCGCTGCAACTGCTTGGACAGATCCCGCACGGCGTCATTGCGCTGGGCTTGGCGCAGCAGGTCGCGAGCAGCCGATTTGACGTCGTCAGCAGCGTCCCCCTCTAGGATGTCCTGCAAAAACCGCAAGACTTTTTCATCCAGGTGGTAGCCCCGCTCCGCTTCCACCACTAGGGTACGTCCGGCGCGGTCGTGAATGGTTTGGCGTTTTTCCTTGTCGAAGACGGCAAACAGCCCATCCGCAGCCAGAGGCACCAGCAGGGCCTCCGTGAGCACAAAGAGGGAGAGCACTCCCTCTCGAGCCAGAGAGCGAACCAGGTGCGGCGAGGCTTCGGTCTCGGGATCCAGGGTTTTGATGTTCAGCAGCCATTTGCCGAGGCTTTGGCCCTCAGGACGGGATTGGAAATAGCCGCGGTTCACCAGCCAGGTGGCGAAGAAGGCGAGATAGCCGGTCATGTCCACGGCGCCTGCATTGGCCCCTACCAGAGCAGCCAAGCCTTGGGCTAGGTAGGAGATCCCCAGCCCCAGCCCAAAGTCGAGGGCAAAAGCCCCAATTCGTTTGCTCCAGGGAGCCAATTTTGGCAGGGGTTCTCCCTCAGTAGCCGTTTGCGGGGCTGGCCGCTCGGCTTGAACCGGGGGCAGAGAAGTGGCAGGAGGCAAAGCGCTGAAGGTTCGCCACTCGCCAGCACTTTGATCCAGTTGTTCGGTTTTGGGCCGCTCTGGAAATTGGGGGCGTTCGGGGTAGGGTCTGGGATCCGTCATTGCCGGTTGAGACAGTCAGTTCTACCATTCTAGCGAGGCAAGCCCACACCCACGGGCAGAGGGGACGGGCTGCGACGGGGGATCTCGTAGGTCAGCCGATCGCGGGCCAGCATGGTATTGGGGAAAATGGCCTGAGCTTCTGCCAGTAGGTCTTCCAAGGTAATGGGGGCTTCTGGGGTGTAGCGGGGGCTGAAGTGGGTGAGGATCAAAGCTTGGGCCTTGGCTTCGGCGGCCACTTGGGCGGCCATGGCGGCGGTGGAATGCTTAGAGCGGCGGGCCAGCTCCAAGTCAGCCTGAGCGTAGGTAGCCTCGTGGATGACCAGATCCGCAGCCCGGGAGAGATCAACAGCATTGCGGCAGAAAATCGTGTCGGTGCAGTAGGAGAATTTGCGGCCCGGAATGGGATCCCCGACATAATCCCGTCCGTGAAAGCAGCGGCCCTGCCAGATGATGGATTGGCCGGCCTTGAGCTGCCCATACAGAGGGCCAAAGGGGATCCCATCGGCTTGGGCTTTGGCCACATTAAAGCTGCCTGGCCGATCCTGTTCCACCACGCGGTAGCCGAAGGCGGGCACCCGGTGATCCAAGGGCGCGCAGAAGACGGAGTATTCCGGCTCTTGCAGGATGAGACCGGTTTCGACGGTGTGAACGCGGAAGCCGTAGGGGATCCGGGTCTCGCTGTAGCGCAACACGGCCTTCAGGTACTCTTCCAGGCCCGGCGGGCCGTAGATATCGATGTGCTCAGGGGTGCTGCCCAAGCCACAGGAGGCCAACAGCCCCGGCAGGCCGTAGATGTGATCCCCGTGCATGTGGGTGATAAAAATGCGGCGCAACTGGCTGGGGCGCAGCTCATCTAGGCGCAGCAACTGGTGTTGGGTGCCCTCGCCGCAATCGAACAGCCACCATTCCGACCGCTGGGGAAACTGCACCGCCACCCCAGAGACATTGCGCTGGCGGGTGGGCATGCCGGAGCTGGTGCCCAAAAAGGTGATCCGAATGGCATTGGGATCTGTCACAGGGGCAAGACCTCAGGGATTGGGATCCCTAGCTTACCAATTGCTGATACATTTACGCTGAA
>NZ_JANSHQ010000074.1:0-4735 GCF_047461715.1 Synechococcus sp. R8-2
TTCTCCCAGAGGGAGAGGGGAGATAGGCAGCAGAACCCATCGCCTCACTGCCCTCTGGAATCCGGATTTTAGGAGCTGGGAGCGGCTGCCTCAGAACGGGTGGGCTTGCGTTGAAACTGGCTGAGCAGCGAATTCCAGGCCAAGCGGGCCATCGACAACAGCCAATTGCCCTCCAACTCCCTAAACAGATCCATGTTCAGCTTGAAGGCATAGTTGGCCTCTGCCACAATGCGGTCGATGGTGGTTTGATCCAGCTCCAACGCATCCAGCTGGGCGCGGTAGCGCTGCTTGAATTTGCCCTCATGAGGGATCTGCTCGAAATCGTAGAAGGCCGTTCCTTCCCCCTGCGGCAAGCCCATGGCCCGGCGGGCAATGTTTTTGAGGATTTGACCGCCCGACAGGTCGCCGATGTAGCGGGTATAGGCGTGGGCGATCAGCAGAAGCGGATCTTTTTCCACCACTTCCCGAATGCGGTTGACATAGACCTGGCAGGCAGGGGAGGGCTTGACCAAAGAGCGCCAGTTGGGGCCAACAAAATAATTTAAATCCTTCTCCAGGCTGGCCTTGCGCCACAGCTCTGGGTAGTAGAGCCGGCCCACCAGGGGGTGCTCTCGCAGTTGGGCAAAGCCCTCTTCCAGAGCACTGTAGACAAAGTAGAAATTGCCCACGTAGCGGCTGTAGGCCCGCTTATCCACCACTCCCTTCAGGAAACACTTGATAAAGGCCATGTTCTCGGCCATGGTGTGGGACTGCTTGGTGCCCTCCCGCAACTGGGCCGACAAGCTGTGGTCCCGGTTATACAGATCACTTTTTTTATTCTGATTGTTCTGACTTTGACTCACAAAACCCTCCTCGCCAACAAACTGTGCTTCATTAGATCACCCGCAGATCACCCGCAAGCCATCCCGAGGTTCCCCCAGCCTGAGAAGCTTTGTAAACCCATTCCCGATCCTTTCTCATGATTGATGGCTCCGCGTCTTGCCCCCTAGCCTGCATCAACAGCGTGCATCTCAAAAGCGACAAAGACCGGCGCCGCGTCCACCCTGGCGACCGGCTGAGCCTGTCAGAACCACCCCTCCGATCCCCACGGTCGACCGGAAATCCGAGCTGGAGCAGCGGATGATCCGCAAAAACGGTTAAAGATTAGAATAATCTGCTTGAGTGTGAATGGATGTGAACAATCCTTAAGGCATGGCGGAAACCGCCCCTGCCCCGGCAGCCAAAAGGGGATCCCCAGCGGTTTTGCCGAGATTTTCCAGGTGCGCCCCCACGGGATCCGGACAGCCCCTCGACCTTTGTAACGTTCGTTGACGATCGTTGGCGGGGTTTCTATAATGGAAGGCCTGACTGCAGCGCGACCCCTCCCGAGCAACGCATGACACAATTAGCAGTGCCATCCCCTGTCGCTCCTACCTTTCCTGACCTGGTGGAGATTCAGCGGGAGAGTTTCTTGTGGTTTTTGCGAGAAGGGTTTGAAGAGGAGCTTCTCAGCTTTTCCCCCATCATCGATTACACTGGTAAGCTGGAGCTGCACTTCCTGCCTGAATATCGCCCTGGGGATCCCTCCAAAGGGTACAAGATCAACCGCCCCCGCTACGACCCCGAGGAGGCCAAGCGGCGGGATGCCACCTATCAAGCGCAGATCCGGGTGCCCACTCGCCTGATCAACAAAGAGACCGGCGAGATCAAAGACATGGACGTCTTCATCGGCGAACTGCCCTTGATGACGGATCGGGGCACCTTCATCATCAACGGCGCCGAGCGGGTGATCGTCAACCAAATTGTGCGCAGCCCCGGCGTCTATTACAAATCGGAGCTGGACAAAAGCGGGCGTCGCACCTACAGCGCCAGCCTGATCCCCAACCGCGGTGCCTGGCTGAAGTTCGAGACCGACAAAAACGGCCTGGTGTGGGTGCGCATCGACAAAACCCGCAAGCTCTCGGCGGCAGTTCTGCTGAAAGCCTTGGGCCTGAGCGACTCCGAGATTTACGACAACCTGCGCCACCCCGAATTCTTCCAGAAAACCATGGAGAAAGAGGGGCCCTACACCGAAGAAGAAGCCCTAATGGAGCTGTACCGCAAGTTGCGGCCCGGGGAACCCCCCACCGTATCGGGTGGCCAGCAGTTGCTGGAATCCCGCTTCTTCGACCCCAAACGCTACGATTTGGGCCGGGTAGGGCGCTACAAGCTGAACAAAAAGTTAAACCTCAACGTAGCCGAAAGTGTGCGGGTGCTTACCGTCACCGACATTTTGGCCGTCATCGACTACCTGATCAATTTGGAGTACGACATCGGCCATGTGGACGACATCGACCACCTGGGCAACCGCCGCGTGCGCTCCGTGGGCGAGCTGCTGCAAAACCAGGTGCGGGTGGGCCTGAATCGCCTGGAGCGGATCATCCGAGAACGGATGACAGTCTCCGAGTCGGAAAACCTCACCCCGGCCTCTTTGGTCAACCCCAAACCCTTGGTGGCGGCCATTAAGGAGTTCTTCGGCTCCAGCCAGCTCTCCCAGTTCATGGATCAGACCAATCCCCTGGCGGAGCTGACCCACAAGCGCCGGTTATCTGCCCTGGGCCCCGGCGGCCTAAGTCGGGAACGGGCCGGCTTTGCGGTGCGGGATATCCACCCCAGCCACTACGGCCGCATCTGCCCCATCGAAACTCCAGAAGGCCCCAACGCCGGGTTGATTGGATCCCTGGCCACCCACGCCCGCGTCAACCAGTACGGCTTTATCGAAAGCCCCTATTACCGGGTCGAGAACGGCGTGGTGCGCAAAGATCTGGGCATGGTCTACCTCACCGCTGACGAAGAGGACGAGTACCGCGTGGCCCCGGGGGATGTGCCGGTGGATGCCGAGGGCCGCATCACTGCCGACTTGGTGCCGGTGCGCTACCGCCAAGAGTTCACCACCGCCCACCCCACAGAAGTGCACTACGTCCAAGTGGCGCCGGTGCAGGTCATCTCGGTGGCCACCTCCTTGATCCCCTTCCTGGAGCACGATGACGCCAACCGTGCCTTGATGGGAGCCAACATGCAGCGGCAGGCGGTGCCCCTGCTCAAGCCGGATCGGCCCTATGTGGGCACGGGCTTGGAAGCGCAGGCGGCACGGGACTCCGGCATGGTGGTGGTGTCGCGCACCAATGGCGTGGTGACCTACGTTTCCGCCGACGAAATCGTGGTGCGGCCAGACGACGGCGGGGATCCAATTGTCTATCGCCTGCAGAAATACCAGCGCTCTAACCAAGACACCTGCCTCAACCAGCGTCCCCTTGTCTATACGGGGGATCGGGTGGTGGCTGGCCAGGTGCTGGCGGATGGCCCGGCGACCGAAGGGGGCGAGTTGGCTTTGGGCCAAAACGTGTTGGTGGCCTATATGCCCTGGGAGGGCTACAACTACGAAGATGCCATCTTGATCAGCGAGCGGCTGGTCTACGACGATGTCTTCACCTCGGTACACATCGAGAAGCACGAGATCGAGGCCCGGCAAACCAAACTGGGCCCTGAGGAGATTACCCGCGAAATCCCCAACGTGGGGGAAGATGCCCTGCGGGACCTGGATGAGAACGGCATTGTGCGCATTGGGGCTTGGGTGGAGGCCGGCGACATTTTGGTGGGCAAAGTCACCCCCAAAGGGGAGTCGGATCAGCCCCCAGAAGAGCGGCTATTGCGGGCCATTTTCGGGGAAAAGGCTCGGGATGTGCGGGACAACTCGCTGCGGGTGCCCAACGGCGAGCGCGGTCGGGTGGTGGATGTACGCATCTTTACCCGCGAACAGGGGGATGAGCTGCCTCCCGGCGCCAACATGGTGGTGCGGGTCTACATTGCCCTCAAGCGCAAAATCCAGGTGGGGGACAAGATCGCGGGCCGTCACGGCAACAAAGGCATCATCTCCCGCATCTTGCCGATTGAGGACATGCCCTACCTAGCGGACGGCACACCGGTGGATGTGGTGCTCAACCCCTTGGGGGTGCCTTCCCGGATGAACGTGGGCCAAGTGTACGAGTGCCTGCTGGGCTGGGCAGCAGAACATCTGGGAGTGCGCTTCAAGCTGATGCCCTTTGATGAGATGCACGGTTTAGAAGCCTCCCGTCTGACGGTGGAGGCCAAGCTGAGGGAAGCCCGAGAGAAGACCGGCAAGGACTGGATCTTCAACCCGGAAGGCAGGTACTGCGGCAAAATCCAGGTGTTTGATGGTCGCACCGGGGAGCCCTTCGACCAGCCCGTTACGGTGGGCCGCGCCTACATGCTGAAGCTGGTGCACTTGGTGGATGACAAGATCCATGCCCGCTCCACCGGCCCCTATTCTTTGGTGACCCAGCAACCGCTGGGGGGCAAGGCGCAGCAGGGCGGCCAGCGCTTTGGGGAGATGGAGGTGTGGGCTTTGGAGGCGTTTGGGGCAGCCTACATCCTGCAGGAGTTGCTCACCGTCAAGTCCGACGACATGGTGGGGCGCAACGAGGCTCTCAACGCCATTGTCAAGGGCAAGCCCATCCCTCGACCCGGCACGCCGGAGTCCTTCAAGGTGCTGGTACGGGAGTTGCAGTCCCTCTGCCTAGATGTGTCTGTACACAAGGTGGAGGTGGACAGCGAAGGGCAAACCCACGATGTGGAAGTGGATCTGATGGCCGATACTTCCAACCGTCACACTCCCTCTCGACCCACTTATGAATCGGTTACGGCTGAGGATCTCTCGCCATCACCCGCCTTTACCAGAGTGCTCCGCACCGCTGAC
>NZ_JANSHQ010000075.1:0-2371 GCF_047461715.1 Synechococcus sp. R8-2
ACCCCCAGCCCCTCTCCCAAAGGTAGAGGGGGATCAACGTCACAGACAGTTGCGCTGCTGTTGCATGGGTATTGGGAATGATCCCGCCAGCTCGCCTGTCTTGATAAAAAATAAAAATCCATAAAAAAAAATCCATAAAAAAGGGATCCCACCAGGGGATCCCGAAAGATTCATCCAAGATGCCTGGCCAGGAAGCGAAGTGCCCATGGGCTCTTCGGTGAGCCTCAGGGATCCACCTCGCTGTGGCGGTCAACGGATTAGTAGTCGTAGTCACTCATGCCGCTGCCGCTGCTTGCCGGCGTGTTGGTTTTGGGCTCGGGCTTGTCCACCACGATTGCTTCGGTGGTCAGCACCATCCCCGCAATGGAAGCGGCGTTTTGCAGGGCGGAACGGGTAACCTTGGCCGGGTCTACAATGCCCGCTTCGAACATATCCACGAAGGCGTCGTTCTGGGCATCGTAGCCGGTGTTGAAGGGCTTGTCTTTCACCCGCTCCAGCACAATGGAGCCGTTTTGGCCGGCGTTCTCAGCAATGCGGCGCAGCGGAGCGCCCAGAGCGCGGGCGACCAGGTTGGCCCCCACCAGTTCATCGCCGGACAGGTTGGCTTGCGCCCACTCGGTTACCACCGGGATCAGGTGTGCCAAGGTGGTACCGCCGCCGGGAACGATCCCTTCTTCTACCGCCGCTTTGGTGGCGTTAATGGCATCCTCCAGGCGCAACTTGCGGTCTTTCATCTCGGTTTCGGTGGCCGCGCCCACTTTGATCACCGCTACACCGCCGGAGAGTTTGGCCAAGCGCTCTTGCAGTTTTTCTTTGTCGTAGGTGGAGTCGGTTTCCTCAATTTGGCGACGAATTTGCTCGCAACGGGCTTTCACAGCCGCTTCGTTGCCTTCCGCCACGATGGTGGTGTTGTCCTTGGTCACCGTGACGCGACGGGCAGTGCCGAAGGAATCGAGGCGAGCGTTCTCCAGCTTCAGGCCGCGCTCTTCGCTGATCACCTCACCGCCGGTCAGGATGGCGATGTCTTCCAGCATGGCCTTGCGGCGATCCCCAAAGCCAGGCGCTTTCACCGCCACCACGCTCAGCACACCCCGCAGCTTGTTCACCACCAGGGTGGCCAGCGCTTCTTTCTCAATGTCTTCGGCGATGATCAGCAGGGGACGACCGGCGCGAGCCACTTGCTCCAAAACCGGTACCAGGTCTTGAACCAGGGTGATCTTCTTGTCGGTGATGAGGATGTAGGGGTTTTCCAGAACCGCCTCCATCCGCTCGGTGTCGGTGACGAAGTAAGGGGAGATGTAGCCCTTGTCGAAGCGCATCCCTTCCGTCACTTCCAGCTCGGTGGTCATGGACTTGCCTTCTTCCAAGGAGATCACCCCTTCGCGGCCCACCTTGTCCATGGCCTCGGCAATCATACGGCCCACTTCTTCATCGTTACCGGCGGAAATGGCCGCCACCTGGGCAATGGCTTTGGAATCTTCGACCGGGCGGGCATGTTCGGCGATTTTGTCTACCAAAAACTTCACCGCCTTGTCGATCCCCCGCTTTAGGGCAATCGGGTTGGCGCCGGCAGCCACGTTTTTCAGACCTTCTTTCACCATGGCGTGAGCCAAGACCGTGGCCGTGGTGGTGCCATCCCCAGCCGTGTCATTGGTCTTGGAAGCCGCCTGCCGGATCAAGGAAACGCCGGTGTTCTCAATGTGGTCTTCCAGCTCGATTTCTTTGGCAATGGTTACCCCGTCGTTGATGATTTGGGGGGCGCCAAACTTCTTCTCCAGCACGACGTTGCGCCCTTTGGGACCCAGGGTAACGGCTACGGCTTCTGCCAAAATATCCATGCCGTGCTCTAGAGCGCGGCGGGCTTCTTCACTGAAGATGATTGATTTGGCCATAGTCAACCTCTCCGATGCAAATGCAGGTAAGGGTGAAACAGAGTCTTAAGGATTCAATCGTTCGTTGAACTGCTGCTGAATCACTGACCATTACTGAACAATGGCGAGAATGTCCCGCTCGGCCAACAGCACATATTCATCGCTGCCCAGCTTGACTTCGGTTCCGGCATACTTGGAGTAGAGCACTTTGTCGCCGGCTTTCAGTTCCATCGGGATCAGCTTGCCCTCGTCGTTGCGCTTGCCAGGGCCAACAGCAACCACTTCCCCCACCTGGGGCTTTTCCTTGGCAGTGTCCGGCAAGAAGATCCCACCTGCGGTTTTCTCGTCCTGCTGAGCGATTTTGACCAGCACGCGGTCGCCCAGCGGCTTCAGGGTAGAGACGTTAAGAGCTACTGCAGCCATGACGAATGTCCTCCGTGATCCTAAAGCACGAAGCTGAAGTTTTCATTTCCATTAGTTCCACTTCCCCGAAGGGAAGC
>NZ_JANSHQ010000076.1:0-18373 GCF_047461715.1 Synechococcus sp. R8-2
CGTAGGCCTTAGGGCGGGGCTTCAGACCCAGTTTTTTGGTAAAGCCAAACTACCCTCCCCAGCAGCTTTTTTCTTAACCGAAAGTTAACCCTAGGCCCAATCTGGAGCCACTGCACCACCGACACCAGCGTTCCGGGAAGGGGCTGGAGAAGCTAGGGCTGCTGCTCCTTTGAAGAGGGAGAGGGGGGATAGAGCAGGGCTTCCAGCTCCTGCAGCGCTTGCTCCAGGTTGTCGTTGACAATCACGTAGTCAAATTCGTCTTGGGCATCCAATTCCTTGCGGGCCTGTTCCAGGCGGCGCTCGATGCTGGCCTCCGAGTCTTGTCCGCGCTCGCGGATGCGACGTTCCAGCTCTTCCAGAGAAGGGGGACAGAGAAAGATGCGAATGGCATCTGGGTACTGTTGCCTCACCTGACGGGCCCCCGCCAGCTCAATTTCCAGCAGCACATCCTGACCCTGATTGAGTTTTTGGAACACGATCTCGCGGGGAGTGCCGTAAAAGTTGCCCGCATACTGTGCCCATTCCAACAGCTCGTTGGCTTCAATCAAGTTGAGAAATTCCTCCCGACTGCGAAAGTAGTAGTTGACGCCTTCCTGTTCGCTGGGGCGGGGGGGGCGGGTGGTGACCGAAACCGAGAGATACAGCTCGGGGTGGCGCTGGCGCAACTGGTTGACCAGCGTACCCTTACCCACTCCGCTGGGCCCTGTCAAAACCACCAAGCGACCGCGCGGGGTAGGAGCCGGAAGGGATCCCTGCTGCTGCGTACACTCAGAGGAAACCGGGGTAGGAGAGGTTGGCATAGACAGAGACCGACGCAAGACGGCTGGGCAATTGACTTGTTTGGGTTTGTTTTAGGATATCTCACTTCTGGTTTCTCAAACGGCTCACAGCGATGGGCTTTCACTCGGTTTCGTCTGGCAAACCGGGCTTGGCCGTGAGGAAGCGGTTGGCAACGGTTTCGGGTTGGATGGCGGAGAGGATAACGTGCCCGGAATCGGTGATAATGACAGCGCGGGTACGACGACCATAGGTAGCATCCACCAACTGGCCCCTCTCGCGGGCATCGCTGATGATGCGTTTGATGGGAGCTGACTCGGGACTGACAATGGCGACCACACGCCCAGCGGCGACGATGTTGCCAAAGCCAATGTTGATTAGGCGGGTATCCATGGGGTGATGAGGGAACCTAACGGTTGTCCGGCCAGCAACCTTCATTAAGGTAGCAAATGGGGCTCTTTCGCGGGTTTGCCACAACGACACCTGAGTTCTCGGCCAATTGGGCAGTGAGTTCTGGCGACAAGTCCCGTTCGGGTGAGCCGCAAAAAGGCTGTGGTTGCATAACAAGCTGCACCCTCCCAAACAACTTGCCCTGTTTATCGAGGACGGTAAAATCGTCAACATGAAGCCACTTCAATAGAACTTGAACTGTAAGCCTCAAAGGCCGCCGCTGTGGTAAGCAGTTTGAGGCAGCTCTGAAAACGAAAAGATCGACCCAGCACCCCAAGCTTGAATAGATTTCTTCCTTGCCTATGCTTGACCTGACTTGGCTGGATCCCCTTGTCCAACACTTTCAACTGGGGGATCCAGAGCCACCCGAAGCCATCCGAGTGGGCCTCATTCACCAAACCTGGAAACTCATCACCTCTGAGGGATCCTTCATCGTCCAGCGCCTTCACCCCCGATTTGATCCTGCTGTCACTGAAGATGGTCAAGCCATCGGCCAATGGTTGAGACAACACGGCTTCCCCGTCCCCCAATTCCGCCGCGCTCGCGATGGATCCCTGCACTTGTCCTGGGCAGAAGGGCTGTGGCGGGTCATGGATTGTCTGCCGGGATCCTGTCACCCAACTCCTCCCAATTGGGGCTATCTGGAAGAGGCGGGGGCAGCCGTTGGACGCCTGCATCGACTCTTGGCCCAGATGGACTATCGTTTTCGCTTCCAGATCCCGCATTTTCACGATACGGCTCACCTTTGGCAACAGCTACGCCAGTATGAGCCGGCCCTAGAAGTGCAGGCAGAATGGCAGTTTTTAATCGAAACTGTGCCCAATCTTCTGCTGCCCTCGGGGATCCCAACTCAAATCATCCATGCCGATCTCAAGTTCAACAACTTTTTGTTCGATGAGCAGGGGCGATTTGTGGGCCTGGTGGATCTGGACACCTTTATGTATCACAATCTCTATGTTGAATTGGGGGATGCCCTGCGCTCCTGGGGCAAACGAGGAAATACCCTTCAGCCAGAGGCGATCCTGGCCGGGTTGCGGGGCTATGCCCAAACCGGGAACTTGCACGCCCTACAACCGGAACTCCTTCTCCAAGGGATCCAACTGATTACCCTGGAATTGGGGATGCGCTTTTTGCAGGATTGGTTTGAAGACGCCTACTGGAATTGGGATCCCCAGCGCTACCCCAGCCGCAAAGCCCATAACCTGGCCCGCTGCCAACAGCAAATTTGCCTCTATCAAGACCTAACCCAGAGGGCACCCCAACTGTTGGAGTCCATGCGCGCCCTTTTGTCTTGTGAGCAGCGGAAAGAGGGAAGGTAGCCAACAGGTTTGCCCAGCTTTTGACAGCTCGTTTTGGGATCTGCTACCGCGGCATAGGAATGAAACATTTCTAAATATTTCTGTGGCATTGCTTCCCGACTCTCCTCCCCCAGCGGGAGAGGGGCTGGGGGCGGTCGCGAAACGCCTAGGAAGTGTCTCAATCTAGTTTCAAATGACGATAACGCTCAATCTCGACTTTGACTTGGATCGCAATGGTCGGGAACACGCTCCAAGCTCCCCTAGGCGGTTTGCACTTGGCGCACCAACCCAGTCGTTTTCAGAGCAGCCAAAGCGCGATCCCGGTAACGGCCATAGCGCTCCTGCTTGTTGCGAAGCTTGCGCCCCTCCAAATCCGGCAACAGCCCAAAATTGGCCGGCATCGGCTGAAAGTGCCTGGGATCGGCGCTGCTGATGAACTGAAACAGGGATCCCATCATTGTTTCGGGGGGCAGCGTGATCAAGGGCAACCCCAGAGCCAGGCGGGCGGCGTTCTGCCCGGCCAACCATCCCCCTGCCACCGCGCAGGCATAGCCCTCGGTGCCCACCAACTGGCCGGCGGCAAACAGCGTGGGTCGGCGACGAAATTGCAAGGTCGGCCACAGAAGCTGGGGGGAATTCAAAAACGTATTGCGGTGCATCACCCCAAAGCGGACAAACTCCGCCTGTTCCAGGCCGGGGATGAGGCGAAAGACCCGCTGCTGTTCTCCCCATTTCAAGTTGGTTTGAAAGCCCACCAAGTTCCACAGCTGCCCTGCTTTGTCCTCTTGCCGCAACTGCACCACCGCGTAAGGACGGGATCCCGTGCGCGGATCCACCAGCCCCACCGGCTTCAAGGGGCCGAAACAGAGGGTGTCTTTGCCCCGGCGCGCCATTTCTTCAATCGGCAAGCAGCCCTCGAAAAACTTGCGCTCCTCCCGTTCAAAATCCTTGAGGGGCGCCTGCTCCGCCTCCACCAGCGCCCGCCAAAACCGTTCGTACTCCGCTTCCGTCATGGGGCAGTTGAGATAGGCTGCTTCCCCCTTGTCGTAGCGGGAAGCCTGAAACACCACCGCTCGGTTCAACGAATCCCCGGTAACAATGGGGCTAGACGCATCAAAAAAGCTCAGGTACTCCAGGCCCGTAAAGGCTTGCAGTGCCTTGGCCAGGGGATCGCTGGTCAGAGGGCCGGTACAGAGGACGGCAATGCCCTCCGGGATCTCCGTCACCTCCTCCCGACGCAGGGTGATGCGGGGATGGTTTTGAATGGCTTCCGTGAGAGCCTGGCTGAAGCGGGCCCGATCCACTGCCAATGCCCCTCCTGCCGGCACTGCATGGCAATCCGCCGTCGCGATCACCAGGGATCCCAGTTGTCGCAGTTCTTCCTTGAGCAGCCCTGCCGCCCGATCGCTGGCCGCAGCCCCAAAGGAGTTGCTGCACACCAGCTCCCCCAACTGATCGGTGTGATGGGCCGGGCTCTGACGCACGGGGCGCATCTCCGAAAGGATGACAGGCAACCCTGCCTGGGCAATTTGCCAAGCAGCTTCTGTCCCCGCCAACCCCCCGCCCACAACATGGATGGGGGCAAAGGCTCCCGCTCGTGCAAGCTGGCTGCAAGCCCTTGGGTTAGTTGGAGGGTTCATCACAACCTCCGGGAGGGAAGAGAAGAATGGAGCGCACCCTGCTAGGGCCGGAAACGGCTCAGGTCAAACCCACTATACCAACCATCAGCATGGCCCGACCTGCACGAGGCAAGTGACCCAGAGGCGGGATACGCTACTAGATACGCTACTATAAGTACCCGCTGACACCCAGGATCCCGACCCATGACGGAAACGGCTGACCTTTGGCCACAGCTTTTGGGGCAGTTGCTGGATCGGCAATCTCTCAGCGAAGCCCAAGCTGAACAGTTGATGAACGGTTGGCTCCAGAACCAAGTGCCAGATGTGGTGTCGGGGGCGATTCTGGCGGCCCTGCAAGCCAAGGGTGTGAGCGCTGGTGAACTGGCCGGCATGGCACGAGTGCTACAGCGGGCTTCGCTGGGATCCCCGCTGGACTTGCCTCTCCTGGTGGATACCTGTGGCACCGGCGGCGATGGGGCCGGCACTTTTAACATTTCCACGGCGGTGGCCTTTGTGGTCAGTGCAGCCGGGATCCCGGTGGTTAAACATGGCAACCGTTCCGCCTCTGGCAAGGTCGGCTCGGCGGATGTGCTGGAGGCCCTGGGGGTGAACTTGGGGGCTGAGCCAGAGCGGGTGCGGGCGGCTGTGGCGGAAGTGGGCATCACCTTTTTGTTTGCTCCCCAGTGGCACCCGGCCATGCGGGCGGTGATCCCCTATCGGCGGGCCCTCAAGGTTCGCACCATTTTCAACCTGTTGGGGCCCTTGGTCAACCCCCTCTATCCCAACCGCCAGGTGATCGGGGTTTACGCCCAGGAGCTGGTGCCGGTAATGGCAGAGGCCCTGCGCCTGTTGGGACGGGAAGGGGCCATTGTGTTGCACAGCCGCGAAGGTCTCGACGAGGCCGGGCTGGATCAGCCCACGGATTTGGGCGTCCTTTGCGGCGGGTCGGTGCGGACGGAAGTCTTGAACCCTGCAGATTACGAGCTGACCCTGGCACCCACCCAAGCTCTCAAGGGGGGGGATGTGGCGGAAAATGCTGCCATCCTCGCCCAAGTTCTCCAGGGATCCGGGACGCCTGCCCAGCAGGATGTGGTGGCCTTGAATGCTGCTTTGGCCCTGCAGGTGGCCGGAGTGGCCCCCGATTGGAGAGCCGGGATCGCCCAAGCTCGCGAGATTCTCGCCAGGGGTGCCGCTTGGGATCGCTTACAACAGCTGGTTCATTTTCTCAAGGCTTGATGCCGGTAGGAGCCCAGGAGAGGGCGACAGGGATCCCACCTGAGCCTAGAGCTAAAACTCCCGCCCTCGCCCAAAGGCCAGAACTTCATCCACCCCCAAGCGAGGCTTGCGCGGCAGGTTACCCGCTGCCGCATATCCAACCGCCAGCAGCATCACCGGCACGTAGCGGTCGGCAATGCCGAACTCCCGCTTTACCCCTTCCGGATCAAAGCCGATCATCGGCCCGCTCACCAAACCCTTGGCCTGAGCCGCGATCATCAGCGCCATGGCAGCCATCGCCCCAGAGCGAATCGCTTCATCCCGCGCCAAGGTGGGATTGTGGAGATAGGTTGCCTGGGCCATGTTCACCCAGCCTTCCGCTTTTTCGGGGGGGAGGATCCCGGCAGCAACGCTTCTTTGCACAATTTCAGGCAGTTTCTCATACCCCCGCAGATCCCCCAGGATGATAAACACCACCGATGCATCCGCCACCTTCTGTTGGTTGTAGGCCAGAGATTTGAGGCGCTCTTTGTCTTCCGGGTCGGTGACCGCAACAAACCGCCAGTGCTGAATGTTGAAGGAAGAAGGAGCTTCCGTAGCATAAGCCACCAGCTCTCGGATCTCCGCTTCCGATAAACGGCGGCTGGGATCCAATTTGTCGGCGGAAATGCGCTCTTTCAGGGCAGTTAGGGCGTCCATAGGGATCCTCAAGTGTCGGTAGAAAGGCTGCTCCCCCCAAAGGTAGGGGCAGGATTGGCAAATGGCTATACATTCTGTGTTCAAACGGTCTGTCTTCTTTGTTATCCCCCTTTTATCCAGCCTGTGGCAACCGGGTGAGGCACAAACTGGGCCTTGGCAGGGCAGGCAAGCGGGATCCCTAACGCAAAGGCAAGTATGATGGAAAAACAAACTGGTCTCATCTGGGTCGCCCGGTTAATCGTCGGATTGGTGTGGTTGATGGGGAGAAGCAATCGGTGAACTTCGGTCGAGTGCTGACGGCCATGGTTACCCCCTTTACCGATGAGGGGGAGCTTAACTACGATGAGGCCGCTCGTTTGGCCGATTACTTGGCAACCCACGGCAGCGACGGCCTGGTGGTCTGTGGCACTACGGGCGAGTCTCCCACCCTGACTTGGCAAGAGGAATACGAGCTGTTCCGCGTGGTGCGAGATGCCGTAGCCGGTCGGGCTAAGGTGATCGCCGGGACGGGATCCAACTCCACCCGTGAGGCCGTTGAAGCCACAAAAAAGGCCGCTCAACTCGGTTTGGATGGCTCTCTGCAGGTGGTGCCCTACTACAACAAGCCTACCCAGGCCGGCCTTTATGAGCACTTCAAGGCCATCGCCCAAGCCAGTGACCTGCCCATCTTGCTCTACAACATTCCCAGTCGGACAGGGGCCAGTTTACAGCCGGAGACCGTAGCGAAATTGGCAGAATTGGAAACGGTTGTCGCCATCAAAGAAGCCAGTGGTATGATGGATGTAGCTTCGGAAATTCGGCGACTCACTCCCTCGCGTTTTGCCATTTATTCGGGAGATGACTCTTTGACGTTGCCACTCCTATCTTTGGGAGGCAGCGGTGTGGTCAGTGTAGCCAGCCACCTGGTTGGGTTGCAGTTGCAGGAGCTGATCCAGAGCTACATCAGGGGGCAACACGATCAAGCTTTGGCCCACCACCTGCGCCTGTTTCCGTTGTTCAAGGTTTTATTCATCGAGACCAACCCAGTTCCGATTAAGGCCGCATTGGAGATGCAGGGTTGGCGAGTGGGTCGGGCGCGCCTTCCCCTAGCGCCTCTACAGCCCAGTTCTCTGCAGGTTTTGCGACAGGTGCTTGAAGAGATGGGCCTACTGGCTGAATCGAAGGGATCCGAACAAATGGCGACAAAAGTTTCATGATTGCATTTTTAGACTTTGCTTCTGCCATGACCACGGTTTTCAGGGGTTTGCAAGGGGCTCTTTTGTGGCGTTTGACCTGTGGGTAAGTGGCTTTTTCCCCGAAAAGCTCTTTCCCAGCTTGGGAAGCAAATAAGTTGCGGCGGCTGAGTTCAGCTTTCACCCACAGCCTTGTTGGGGATAGCCTGCGCCTATTTCTGTTTTTGTTTTTTTACTGTTGAGGATCTAAACCCATATGCCAACACCACGTTCTTCAGTTGCTTCTCGTTCTGTGATCCCACAATCCACCTCTTCCGTTCAGATGATTCCGCTGGGCGGCGAGCGGGAGATCGGCAAAAACACATGGGCCTTCCGCTACGAGGATGACATCATCCTCTTGGATGCCGGTTTGGCTTTTCCCGATGAGAGCATGCACGGCATTAACATCGTGCTGCCGGACATGACCTACATCAAGCAAAATCGGGACAAAGTGCGGGGGATGGTGGTTACCCACGGCCACGAAGATCACATCGGTGGCATCCCGTATCACCTGCGGGAATTTGATATTCCGGTCATCTACGGCCCCAGATTGGCGCTGGCGCTGCTGGAAGAGAAACTGCGGGAAGTGGGCCTGCTCAACCGCACAGAGCTGCGTCCTGTTGGCCCCCGTGAAATCGTTCCCTTGAGTAAGCACTTTTTTGCCGAATTCATTCGCAACACCCACTCTTTTGCCGATAGCTTTACGGTGGCTCTGCACACGCCTGTGGGCGTCATTATTCAGACCGGCGACTTTAAGATCGACCATACCCCCGTGGATGGGGAGTACTTCGACCTGCAGCGGTTGGCCGAACATGGGGAAAAGGGAGTGCTCTGCCTGATCAGCGACTCCACCAACGCTGAAGTGCCGGGGTTCACCCCCTCTGAAGCCTCAGTGGTGCCCGGTCTCACCAAGGCCATTGCCGGAGCCAAAGGGCGGGTGATCATCACCACCTTTGCTTCTTCGGTACATCGTCTCAACTTGGTGCTGCAGATTGCCGAACAGCAAGGTCGGGTGGTGTCTCTGCTGGGCCGCTCCATGCTAAACGTGGTGGCTCATGCGCGGCGCTTGGGCTACATCCGCTGCAAGGACGAGACGCTGCAGCCAATGCATGTGATCAACAGCCTGCCGGATGACCGGGTGATCATCCTCACCACCGGATCCCAGGGAGAACCGCTGGCTGCTCTTACCCGCATCGCCAACGGCGAGCACCCGCAGTTGCAAATCAAGCCAGGCGACACGGTGGTGTGGTCGGCCAACCCGATCCCTGGCAACACGATCGCAGTCTCGCGGGTCATTGACAAGCTAATGGAGCTGGGAGCCAATGTCATTTACGGCAAAGACAAGGGCCTGCACGTTTCCGGCCACGGCTGCCAGGAAGACCAAAAGCTGATGATTGCCCTGACCCGCCCCAAGTTCTTTGTCCCCACCCACGGGGAATACCGCATGCTGGTCAAGCACGCCGAAACCGCCATGAGCATGGGGATCCCGCGGGAAAACATTGTAATCATCGACAATGGCGATGTGGTGGAGGTGAACCGGGAGCGCATTGCCATCACAGGCCGCGTCCCCTCTGGCCTACAGATGATCGCCGCTTCCCACGATGGAGTGGTGATGGATGAGATGATGCAGGAGCGGCAGCAGATCGCCAAAGATGGCATGGTGACGGTGGTGATCAGCCTGGACGGCAGTGGCCAGTTGCTCTGCACCCCACAGGTGCAAACCTTTGGCTTGGCGGGGGAAGGGAACCAACTCAAGGGATCCGACCTGAAACCCCTTCTGGAGAACACCCTTCGGCAAGCGTGGCCCCAATTTGCTCGCTCGCTGGAGCGGGGCAGCCTGGACATCGACTGGGCCGGCCTTAAGGGCGAAGTGGAGCGGGTGGTGCGCCGTTTCTTGCGAGAACAATTGCCCGGCAAGCCCACGGTGGCGGTTTTTGTGCAATCCCCTGAAGAGGAGTCTGTGTCTTCCCTGAGTGTGGAAACCCAACCGGAGCCGGTAGCGGGTGCTCTGGGCCGGCGGCGGCGTTCCTCGACGGCTGTGGCTGCTTCCTAAAACTGGCCCGTTCTCCGTGGCTGGATCGTCTAAGCGCCTTTGGGATCCCTTGCCCGGTGCAGGGATCCTATTGTGCCGGCCTGTACCCATCTGCGAGAAAACCTCGGAGGGCGGACTCTGCCGCCGCATCTGGTTGCAGGGATCCCACCTCGCTAAAGGGAGGGCAGCGGGTTTGGGGAGGGAGCGGTTGCCGAAGGGCGCTCAAGAAGGCATCGGCCAAATCGGCGTAGCCCCGGTCGTTGGGGTGAAAGCCGTCGGCCAGCGGGCCGGGAAAGAAGGACTCGCGTCGGTAGGAGCGGGGATCGCAGAGCAAGTCCACCACCGGGATCCCCTGTTGGCTTAAGGGGTTGATGGCCCGTTGCGTGAGGCCAACCGAGATCAGGGAGAGCAGTTGGCGCACGCTGCTGGGTTGCTGCTGACCCAGAGGAATCAGGGCGAAGTTGGGCAGGTTGGCCACCGCCAGGCGAGCTTGAGGGGCACGGGCACGCACCGCTTGCAGCAGGGTTTGGTAATCGGCGGCGAATTGTCGGATCTGCTGATCGACGAAGGGCAAGGGATCCTCACCTTGGAGAGCCCGTTGAGCCGCCGCCAGAGCGATGGCGTTGGTATCGTTTCCGCCCACCCAAATGGTGATCAGGGTGGCATCGGGGGGAAGGCGCGGCACTTGATCCTGCAGCAAATTGGCCGGGATCCCCTGCCTCAGGGCTTGCATGGCGGGGCTGAGCACCGCTCCCGAACGGCCCAGGTTGATAAGCTCCACTGGGCCGGGCAGGAAGCGAGCCAGGCGGGGCACATAGCCCGTTCCATTGGGGCAGTCCAGGGGCTCTGAGCGCTGGGGTCGAGTGCCGGCGGCGTTGGCTGGGCCATCACAGGAAATGGAGGCGTTGTAGCCAACGGCATCGCTGGCTCCCAGGGCAACGTAGCGGGTGAGGGTGGGTGGGCTGGGCACAACAGGGGATCCAGAACTGGCAGAGCAGCCGGTTAGCCCCAAACTGAGTATCAAAATCAGCAGGGAGAGGAGGAACACCCAGCTGTCTTGTTGTCTTGGAGTCGAGTTTTCTGGGGTTCGGGTGCTGGCATCCTTTGCAGAGAGAGGCATGGGAAAGCGGGCATAGATAGGGCGAGGCGGGAAGCACCCCCAGACAGGCTAGCCAAGGATCCCAAAATTGGCGAGGTATGGTGGGAGTATGCCGCTACGGTTTTGCAAGTCCCGCACCTACCACGATCCCCTGCATGGCGCCATCAGCCTGAATGGAGGGGACGCGGTTGAGGCTCTGCTCATTCGCCTGATCGATACACCGGCCTTTCAGCGGCTGCGCCGCATTCGCCAGTTGGACACGGCCTTTTTTACCTTCCACGGGGCAGAGGGATCCCGCTTTACCCATTCGGTGGGGGTGCTGCAGGTAACGCGGCGGCTGTTCGACAAATTGGCCCATCGCCACCCGGAGCTGCGTCCCTATCGGGCGGTAACCTTGGCCTCGGCTCTGCTGCACGACATTGGCCATGCCCCTTTTAGCCATGCCGGGGAAGAGATCTTCGGCTGCCGGCACGAGGTTTGGACGGCCCGCATTCTCCGGGAGGATCCCCAGGTGGGGACGCTGCTGGCAGAGTTTGATCCCCAACTGCCGGCCCAGATGCAGCAAGTGCTGCAGAAGCAGTTTCCCCTGCCGCTGGTGGGGCAACTCATCTCCAGCCAACTGGACTGCGACCGCTTCGATTACCTGATGCGGGATAGCCTGCTCACGGGTGCCCAATACGGCCACCTGGACTTGGATCGCATCCTAACGGTGCTGGATTATGACCCGGAGACGGGATCCCTGTCCATCCCCGCCCGCAAAGGCCTGGGGGCCATCGAGCACTACCTGGTGGTGCGCTATTTCATGTACACCCAGGTGTACCAGCACCCCAAGAGCCTCTGTGCCCGTTTTATCTTGGAGCGGCTATTCAGGCGGGCAGAGGCGCTCCTGCAAAGGGGGGAGATTGAGCTGGATCCCATCCTCAGCGCTTGGTGCTGGGCCTCGCTGGCGGCTCAAAAAGGGGATCCCTTCGAGTTGCCGCTCCCCCTCTACTTGGCTGCCGACGATATCATCTTCAGCTACCCCATGCGCCTCTGGGCCATGTCGGGGAAGGATCCCATCTTGGCGGATCTGTCGCGGCGCTACTTGGAGCGGGATTTGTTCAAGGCCCGCAACATTACCCAGTTGTCTGAGGAACAACGCCAAACCCTGGTGGCCGCCGTGCAGGCCAAAATGCTGCAGGACGGGCTGGATCCTGAAAGTTACTTGGGCATCCGCTCTGCCCATGTCCAGGGCTATAGCTTTTATGACCAAGGGATCCAGCTCAAAACCGAGCGTGGCTATGAAGAAATTGCCCATCTTTCCCCTTTGGTGCGTGCCTTGGTGGAAACCCAGCGCCAGGTCTGGCTAATCTTTCCCCGGCCCTATGGCGATATCGTAGAGGGGGTTTTGTCTGCCTAGAAAATCATTGGGCCATCCCAGAGCTAGAGCATTAGAGGTGGGAATCTGTTCCTGAGCACATCTAAACAACGAGGGAAGCAGGAGTGGGGATCCGAGAAATCCTAACGGGGGTATTGTCCTTAACAGCTTTGGCGATTGCCCTAGTGGCCCTGCAACTGAGGCGAGCGTTGCGGGCTTCCCCCTGGCTGAGGGATCCCCCGGCGGAACAGGCAGGGGAAATCGCGGCCGGGATGGAGCGGCTGGCGGTGATCGTGCCCGCCTACAACGAGGCCGAGAACGTGGTGGGCTGCCTGAGCAGCATTCTGGACAGCACCTCTGCCCCTTTACAGGTGTGGTTGGTGGACGATGAATCCACGGATGCCACCTGGGAGCTGGCCCAAGCCCTGGCTGCCGAACGGCAAGATCCGCGCCTACACCTGCTCAAGGGGGATCCCCGTCCCAAAGGCCAAAGGTGGGTGGGCAAAAACTGGGCCTGTGCCCAAGCCGTCGCCCGCGTAGAAGCCGACTACTTGCTGTTTCTGGATTGCGACGTGCGGCTGGGATCCGGTGCCATTGAAGCGGCCTTAGGACATTTGCTGGCAAGCGGCAGCGGCTTGGTGAGTGTAGGGCCGCAATTGGTGTGCGGTTGCCTGGCGGAGTGGCTGGTGCAACCCATCATGATGACCATCCTGGCGGTGGGTTACAACTTTGCCGCCGTGAACGATCCCGACAACCCCAAAGCCTTTGCCTTTGGCCCTTTCATGCTGTTTCGGCGCTCTGCCTACGAGCAAGTTGGCGGGCACGCCGGAGTGGCCGATGTGGTGATCGAGGATGTGGCCCTGGGGCAACGGATCAAAGCCCAGGGGTTAGGCCTGCAAATTTGCCTGGGAGGGCCGCGGGTGCGCAGCCGCATGTATGCCAACGGGGCTGCCCTTTGGGAAGGGTGGACCAAAAACTGGTTCCTGGGCCTGGAGCGCAACTGGGCCTTGGCGGTGTTGGCAATGGGTACGGTCTTGGGGATCTGCAGCTTGCCCTGGTTGGGGGTGATCCTGGCTGGGGCTACGGGATCCCTGGAGGTGCTGTTGGCCAGCTTGGCAGGGATCCTGGCCCAATTGGCCATCCGGCTTCTGCTCCGGCATTGGGCGCATCTGCCCCTCTGCTACTGGTGGCTAACGGCAGTGGGGGGTTGGGCGACAGCGGCCATCATCTTGGCTTCGGCCATCCGCACCACCACCGGCCGCAACTGGACTTGGCGGGGCCGTTCTCTCGCCGTCCACTGACCGGAGTGCGCCAACACCCCAGAAATGGTACAAGAACATGGTCTAATGGGGGATGTTCGGAAAACAGGCAAGCTGGGTTTAGAAACAGCGGAATAGCACACCATGCAGGCTCTGGTCATCGGATCTGGGGGGCGAGAACACGCTCTGGCCTGGAAGCTGTTGCAGTCTCCCCAGGTTACTCGGATCTACTGTGCCCCCGGCAACGGCGGCATGCAGCAGCTGCCCCGCTGTCAATCCGTGGCTTTGGCGGCTACCGACATTGAAGGCCTGGTGCGGTTTGCTACCGTACAAGGGATCCGCCTGACGGTGGTAGGGCCAGAGCTGCCCTTGGTGCAGGGGATCGTGGACGCCTTCCAGGCAGCAGGGTTGCCCATTTTCGGGCCTAGCCGCGCCGCTGCCCAACTGGAAGGAAGCAAACTCTGGGCTAAGCAATTGATGCAAGAGGCGGGGATCCCGACTGCTCGCGCTACCGGCTTTGCTGAGCTATCTGCCGCTGTGGCCTATCTCGACTCCCAGAGTTTCCCAGTGGTCATCAAAAAAGATGGACTGGCTGCCGGCAAGGGGGTAACCGTTGCCCAAAACCGGGAAGAAGCCGTGCAAGCCCTGGAAGCAGCCCTGGCCAAGCCGGGCGATCAGGTGCTGATCGAGGAGTTTATCCCCGGCCAGGAGGTGTCGGTTTTGGCTCTAACCGATGGCCAGATCTGTGTGCCGCTGCCACCTGCCCAGGACTACAAGCGCCTTGGCGAGGGCGATACTGGCCCCAACACCGGCGGCATGGGAGCTCATGCCCCTGCGGATCACCTGGTCACTCCAGAAGGGTTGGCCCGCATCCAAACCCAGATCCTGGATCCCACCCTGGAGGCTTTGCAACGGCGGGGCATCCGCTACCAGGGGGTGATCTATGCCGGTTTGATGATCACGCCCAGTGGGGATCCCTACGTGTTGGAGTACAACTGCCGCTTTGGGGATCCAGAGGCTCAAGTCCTCCTGCCCTTGCTGGAAAACCCTTTGGACGAGGTGCTGCTGGCCTGTATAGAAGGACGGCTGGCCCAAATCCAGCTCAAATGGAAACCCGGCTATGCCGCCTGCGTGGTGATGGCAGCCCCAGGCTATCCCGATGCCTACGAGCGAGGGATCCCCGTCTCCGGCTTGGATGCAGCTGCCACCACGGGGGCGTTGGTGTTTCATGCGGGTACCCGCCAGGCAGGCAAGCAGCTCCTGAGCGATGGCGGGCGCGTTCTCTGTCTTACCGGCCAAGGGGCAACCCTACCCGAGGCCCTGCGCCAAGCCTACGCAGCCGTGGAGCAAGTGCAGTTTCCCAAGGCCTACTACCGTTCTGACATCGGCAGCCACGCCCTGGGGCCTGCCGTCCGCCGAGGAGTGATCCCTACCCCATAAAGCCATCCCTTGCCCTCTCAGCTGCAGCCGGATGGAAGAAGCCCCAGAGGGGTCGCTCCTCCAGGGCCCATAAAGCAGCTTTGAAAAAAGCTTTGATGCTTAGACGATAGCGCTTTCGGTAACAAGACGGCAACAGTGATATCAAAAGCTCAACTTTACTTTAGATTCCTTAACAATAGCCCTCTGCTTTGACTAGGCACGGATATTGCTGAGCTGAGTCTCTCCCCTCTCGAGGGGGATCCCCCATTAGCCCACTTGAACTGTTGCGGACCCGGATCCCCTAGAGCAGGCATTTCCTCTCCCAGGGTGGAAGAGGGGTTGGGGGTGGCCGTCTGGGGCAGCGCATGGCAGAGGAGACTATCTCTCTCAAATAGATTCAGAGTAACTGCAATCACCATCCCTCGCCATCTTCAGGCCAAACTCTCGCAGAGCGGGCAAGAAATTTTTGTTTTCGTGATGGGATCGGCTCAACTTCAGCAAGGCAAATCTCTGGATATCGTGCAAGTTTCTCCAGAAATCGAGGGCAAGCCGGATCCCCAGGTCTTGAGCTTTTTGTTGGACAGCCATTGGGATCTGGTTGGGATTTTGCCATTCAGGCTGGGGGTCAATGGGAATCTCTTGCGCCTCTTCGTGGCAGATGGAGCGAACCAAATGGCGCAGATGGTTGCGGAGTTCTTCTAGATCCTGTGGAGATTCAGAGGGCCAATCAACACACTTCCGCCGCTCTTCTAAGGAAAACTTGGCCCATTGATGGAGCTTGAGCTTGATCCCGCACAAATCCAGCTTTAGGCGCAAGGTCATGGGGATGCATCGCAGAGAGTCGGCAAAATCTTGCTCAAACTGAAACAGAGTCATGGGAACCTCGATTAGGAACCAAATCTAGAGTTGAGGGGATTGCTTGAGCGGTGGATCGGCTTTCTCAAGAGCAACGGCGCAGGCTTTTAATTCCGGCTGGCCGGAATCGGGACAACTGATGTCATGGGTAAGGGCATTACACTCGGCTTGTTCTGCCCAGAGGGATCCCCAGTGCATGGGTACAAATAGCGTACCGGGAGCAATGTTGGCAGTTATCTTGGCCGGGAAATAGGCCCGTCCGCGGGCAGAACGCACTTGAACCCAATCTCCACCTTGGATGCCCAGTTTTTCCGCATCGCGAGGATGGATTTCAATAAAGGGTTGGGGGTGCATGTGCTTGATTTTTTCAATCCTGCCGGTACGGGTTTGGGTGTGCCAATGGCCGTATAGCCTGCCCGTGGTTAATACGTAGGGAAACTGGGGATCCGGCGGCTCTGCTAGGCCACGGGAAGGGTGGGGGATAAAGCGGGCGCGGCCATTGGGGGTCGGGAAACGCCAATCTGTGTAGAGGCGAGTGGACTTAGGGGCCGAGGTTCTTTCTTTGGGATAAGGCCATTGCTGAGGGCCTTGTTCTGCCAAAAGGGCATGGCTGAGGCCGGAGTGATCGCAGAGGCGATTTGCGGTAAGGGCGGCAAATTCTGCATAAACCTCTGCCGCGGTTTGGAAGGAAAATTGCGCTTCAAAGCCCAACCTGCGCCCCACTTCAGCAAAGATCTCCCAATCGGGTCGGGCTTCGCCAGGGGGGTCTCGAAAGGCTTGACAAAGGGTAACCCTGCGCTCGGAGTTGGTCATCACCCCGGTTTTCTCGCTCCACTGACAGGCAGGCAAAAGCAAATGGGCATATTCTGCCGTTTCCGTAGGGTAATAAGCCTCTTGATAAACAGTAAAGGGAGACTTTTTCAGGGCTTTTTTGACCCGTTCCAGATCCGGAAAGCTCACCAAAGGATTAGTGGCCACAATCCAGAAGAACTGCAGGGATCCGGTTTCCAGAGCGGCAATCATCTCGGTAGCCCTCAGCCCTGGGCAGGGAGAGAGGGAACCGCTGGGCAAACCCCAAGCCTGCTCCACCTCTGCCCGATGCTGGGGATGGCTCACCAGCCGATATCCCGGCAGCAGATGAGATAACCCCCCCGCCTCTCGACCACCCATGGCATTGGGCTGGCCGGTCAAGGAAAAGGGGCCCGTCCCCGGTCGGCCAATTTGCCCGGTCAGGAGATGCAGGTTGATTAAGCTGGTGATCTTGGCGGTGCCCTCACTGGACTGGTTTAGGCCCATCGACCAAAGGGAGAGAACCCTTTGGGATCCCTGCCAAAGCTTGGCCGCTTTAATCAAGTCCTCAGTTGCAATTCCACAGCGCTGGGCCACAATCTGCGGTTCATAATCGGCCAGCAAAGCTGCATATTCAGCAAAACCTTGGGTGCAGCCCTCGATAAAATCAGCAGCAATGGATCCCCACTTTAACAACAAATGGGCAATCCCATTGAAAAGATCGATATCGGTTCCAGGACAAATTTTTAAGTGGAGATCAGCAGCTTCTGCTGTTTGAGTGCGCCGGGGATCCACGACCACCATTTTGAGGGGGGATCCGGGCTTGTGCCGCTTCTTCAAGCGATTAAAAAGAATGGGGTGGCACTCGGCGGTGTTGGTGCCCACCAGAAAAGCCAGATTGCAGAGATCGAGATCCTCATAGCAGCAGGGGGGACCGTCGGATCCCAGGGATTGGGTGTAGGCTGAGACGGCTGAGGACATGCACAAGCGCGAGTTGGTGTCAAAATTATTGGTGCCCAGGCAGCCCTTAATGAGCTTTTGAGCAACGTAATAGTCTTCAGTGAGCAACTGCCCCGATCCATACATAGCCATGGAGTGAGGGTTGTCTTTGAGGCAGCGCAGCCGAGAAACCATCTCCTCAAAAGCCTGATCCCAAGAAATGCGACGAAAGGGCTGGCCCAAGCTCTCCCGAAACAGGGGAGAGAGCAGCCGATCTCGACCAACTGCCTCCAGAACCGTAGCCCCCTTTACACAGACCATCCCCAAGCTGGAAGGATGCTCCCGGTCGCCTCTCATTTTCCAGTCACCTGAGGCTGTCGAAACCGCCTCCAATCCACATCCCACACCGCAATAGGGACATAGGGTTTTGATGACAGCTTTTTCCGGCTCCATCGCGGTCACCATGAGTGGGGATCCCTATTAAACGCCCAATTCTCTCGCATTTTGGATCCCTTAGCTGAGAAGAGCAGCAACTTGGATCTCCAAGCCAGGTAATACAACCTAGCTCTTGTCAGTGTCCTGTTCAGCTGGCCAAAGATAGCGATCTTGAGTTTGGATAAAAACGTATTTGCTTCTGGGAAAAACCAGCCAGACTTCCAGTACATCGGAGCTGAGATACTCTTGGGCTTTCTAGGAAAAAAGCTGCTCCACAGTCGGTTGGAGAGAAGATCTCCTCAACCAGAGGATAGTTCTGCAGCAGCGTGGCAATATCCTCTCCAAATTGCTGGATTAAATCTGGAGATGAGTAGGCAGCATCAGGTCTTCTGACTCTGCCTTTGGTTTGGCCGGGAGCCTTCACCAAAACCATACCCCCCACTGGCAGACATTCAACATAACCGAGCCAACGGAAGAGAAGTCGGGTTTGGATCTTTGCATGCCCTAAGGTTTGCCCCACTTTCTCCACAATGTAGCCATCTACCCATTTGGTTTGGGCAACTGGATTGGCCAGATAGTCGGCAAGGGTTTTGGGCAGGGCAAGACCCGCCCCTCCATTGGGAGATCGGTTGGAGCTACCTGAACCGGAGCAGCGGCCATCAACTTCCCTCCCCAAGCGTTTTGATTCCTAGCTTAATCCTCCCTATGGGCAAAGCGGCGATAGAGGAAGTCAAGGGCGCGGTTGCGCAATTCGTAGAACTCGGGCATTTCCATAATGCGGGAGCGGATGCGCGGTCGCTCAAAGGGAATGGTCAAGATCTCACCAATATGGGCAGCGGGGCCGTTGGTCATCATCACCACACGGTCTGACAAGTAAAGAGCCTCGTCGATGTCATGAGTAATCATCAAAACCGTGCAGC
>NZ_JANSHQ010000077.1:0-10719 GCF_047461715.1 Synechococcus sp. R8-2
TCCTGCGATTTCTAGCTGACGCGACAGAGATTTAGGGGTTTCCTTATCAATCCTCTGCAGTTGCGTTTTGCTGCAAATCTTAGGTTAGAAACGCTCAAATTACCTCAGAGCAAGGGTTTCCGCCATTGTCATCACTGAGGAAATAGCCAGAATAAAAGTAGCCATCGACCCAGCAATGGGCGCTACGACAACTCGGTGAACGAACGATGTTTCCCTCTCTTTTAAATCCACGTGCAGCAGGCATACTCCTATCGGGAGCTGTCTTGGGCATCCACTGCCAGGTGGCCATGGCCGCCCCCTTCCGCGACACCTTTGGCCACTGGGCCCAAGCCTACATTGAGACCCTCTCCGCTCAAGGAGTGTTGAACGGCTTCCCCGATGGCACCTTCCGCCCCAATGAGCCGGTTACCCGCGCTCAGTTTGCCACCATTGTCAATACCGCTTTCCGCCTCCGCAATACCTCCGGTACTTTCATCGGCTTTCGGGATGTGCCCCCCACCCACTGGGCAGCCAGCGCCATCTCGACGGCAGCAGCCAACAACCTGGTGGCAGGCTTTCCCGATGGCACCTTCCGTCCTGAGCAGCCCGTTACCCGCACCGAAGCGCTGGTGGTTTTGACCAACGCCATTGGCAACACGGGAGCGATCCCAGCCGCTCAGCCCGGAGATCTCTTCAGCCGCTACCGAGATGCGGCAGCCATCCCCAATTGGGCCCTGGCACAACTTGCGGCGGCCAACCGCGCCGGGTTGATCGTCAATTATCCAGACCCGATGCTCTTGGAACCCAACCGTCCCGCCACTCGCGCCGAGGTAGCAGCCTTCACCCACCAGGCCATGCTCAGCCGGGGATCCTTGGTGGCGCAAAACCCAGGGGGATCCCTCTCCGGTTCCCAGCCGGGCTTCGACCTGCGCCTTTCCACGCTGGCGGCGGGCACCCTGATGCAAACCACCACCCCCTTCAACGAGCGCCTCTTCATTGCCCCCAACGAAACCCGGCCCATGTCTTTGATCGTCCGCAACCCGATTCGCAACGCCCAGGGGGATATTCTGGTGCCTTTTGGCTCGCGGGTGGATGGCCGCTTTGAGCCGGCCCCAGGGGGCACCCGTTTTGTGGCGGAAAGCATTATCGTCAACAACCAACTGTTCCCCTTGGCTGCCCAATCGGACATCATTCACGATGTCAAGGATCCCCGCTACACCACCACAGGCAAAATCATTCAGGATGCGGCCATCGGTGCAGCAGCAGGCGCTATTCTCGGCTTGGTAACCGGAGACAATGCCATTGCCACAGAGGAAGTGCTGGGGGCAGGGGTGGCCGGAGCGGTGATCGGCAATGTAACGGCACCACAGGTGGTGGTGCTGGATCCCAATCAGGTGATCGAGCTGCGCCTCACTCAGGATCTGGCGCTGACCCCAGCATCCCGATAAAAGCGGTGCTGGCATAGCTATCTTCCCAGCCAATCCAAAAGGGTTGTTCCCCCCAACCACAGGCCGATCAAAATGGAAGTGGTCAGCAGTCCTCCTGCTACACAGATCAGGGATCCCAAGCTGCACAGGATCCCGTCTTCTTCCAGGAGGCCAAAGGCGGTGACGAAAACCCCCATTGCCGGCAGGGTGTTGGTGCCTGGAACGGGGATGATCATGGAAATCCCCATCAAGCCGATCCAGGTGCCCAGCCAGACTTGGCCGAGCCGTGTGGTGCAAAGCTGCTTCCAACGGGGGCGGGCAATTTTTTCAATGCGCTGCAACCACGGGATCCCAGCCTGCACCCACTTTTGAAAATGCTTCCGTTCAATAGAGGTCTGCAACACCCATTTCGGCAGCCAAGGAGTGGTTCGCCCTGCCAGCATTTGTGCGGCCAGCAACAGGATGACCACGCCAAAGGGAGTGGAATAGCCGGGAGCCGGCAGAGGCAAAGCAGAAGGGAAAGAGAGCACCGCCAAAAACAAGCCAAAACTGCGCTCGCCCGCCAGTTTTAGAATGTCTTCGATGCGGATCAACCCTTCCGGGGAGGGTTCGGGTTGCTCTGGGCTCTCGGGAAGGCGGGAAAACCGGGCTAGCTCTTGAGACAGACGGGCCATAGAGGGGGCAGGGCTGGAGCGGGCAAAGTTTGGCAACGGGTGGGCACTACCTGGAGGGCCAACGATAGCCTACTGCAAATTCAAGTTGTGTTGGATATCTTGAGCAAAGGGGTGGTTTCGGAGAGGTGACATGCTCGGTGGTAGGTTTAGCAGGGCTACACCCATCAGCAGTCTTGAGCGACAGCAGAAGCATCCGACTCAGTCCAGCAAGGGGTTGCATGGGCTGGGATGGCTCCTGTTGCTGGGATCCCTGTTGATGGTGGGGCGCGGTGTGGCCCTGGCAGAAGCGCAGTTGGAGGTGGGCACTTCCACTACCCTATCCCCGCAGGCAGCTCCGCCGGTGTTGCCACCCCCCCCTGTGGAAGTCCGACCAATTTCCCTGGATACCGACCCCGAGCAAACCGCCGATATGCCCCTTTCCTTGATGGCCGAACAGGTGCTGGAGGCGGTGTGCGAAGCCCAGATTGATGCCCAACGGGCCTTGGCTCTCATGCCCGACCTGAGCGAATCCCACATCCGTGCTGCCTGTCCGAAGCGGCTGATCCCCAAAAGCTGAAGGGGCGGCCCCAAGTTGGCGCTGAAAAGTAGCCGGAAATACGTTCACTGCCAAGGAAAGGTGGTACTCAACCTGTGTACCTCTTTCTTCAGAGAGCCTTCCATTTATGATCAGCCTTTTTATGAGAGAGCCTGTCTGGTAGGGATCCTGGCGGGGGAACTCAACCGAACAGGCAAGCTGGGGGCGCTCTAGCGTGGACTTTGAACTACGGGCCGGGGAGATTTACGCTCTCCGGGGGGAGAATGGCGCCGGGAAAACCACCCTGATGAACATGCTGGCGGGCCTCTACCAGCCGGATGCTGGCGAGATTCGCCTGCGGGGCCGCCCAGTGCGGATCTGCTCCCCACACCAAGCCATCCAACTGGGCATCGGTATGGCGAAGCTTATGTGGTGCAAAGCTTTACAGGTACCGGCAACATTGTTACACTGACCTAAGATTGTCTGCATCATTGTGCAAATAAATTCACAGACAGCCTATAAGTTTTGTGCGGATCTACACTTGGCATCACTGACTTGAGGGGAAGCCATGCCCAAAAAAGCCGCCAGCACAAAACCAAAAACAACTAGGGCAACCTCAAGAGAAGAGACCAAGCCCGATCCGCAAGGGGCGATTGCTGCAGAAATCCAGCGCCTTTCCGATACCTACGGCATCTCTAAGGAACTCCTGGAGAATTTTGCGCGGTTTGTGGTCAGGCAGCTACAGCCACCGCCTCGGTTGTCTGTCAAAGAGCTGCAGAAAGCGATTTACAACCACTTTGGCGTTAAAAACGCAGCCGAGCTGAGAAAGTCAGCCAGCTTCAAACTGGCAACCAGCGGCATGGGCAAGCTGAGCTTATCCAACATAGACGATTTGGAGCGCATTTATCGTCAGCACATCGGGATCCTTCCCAACGAAGAGGGGGAAGAGGGGTATGGCTGCATCAACGGGATCAACATCTTCAAGTACGACTTGCCATGGCGGGTTTTTGGACTTGACCCCGATCGAGCTACCAATGAGGACATCAAAGCTGCCTTTTATCGCCTGAGCAAGATCTACCATCCCGATTCTCCAACCGGGGATGACAAAATTTTCCAGCGATTGACTCTCTTCTACAAAAGCCTTACGGAGAAATTTGAGCAATGGCTATAGTCTATGTTTCTTCAAACAAGCTCGCCGAATTTTTGGGTATCAGCCTTGAGGAACTCAGGGAGATTGAAGCCTACTTTGACAGTATCCCTGATGATGAGTGGGAACTGGTGGAAGGTAAAGACTATCGCGTTATCAACAAAAGTTCGGGGCTGAGAGAATACACGCAGTCTGGTGCTTACGCCATTTTATCCTTTTTAAGGTCTAGGTCAGAGCAAGGTCGTAAGTACTCTACAGACACAAGCATTAGCACAAGCATTAGGAATTGGTTCAAGGAAGAGTATCGCAAGAGGCAGAAGGCTCTGGTGGATCATAGGATCCTCGAAAACAGCTCCTCTCTGGTCAGAAGACAAGATCAGTTTTGGCTATCTCTTCAAGATGTTGTGACGATCTTTGGAACTCGAACTGATTACCTTAAGAAAGCGCTTGAGATTGCATCAAAACAAAGTAAACTCATCAAAGACGTTCATTACACACGCTTTGGCAACGACGACACTGTCTACCTCTCTTTGCGAGGCATCTATGAGCTTGCCAAGATTATGGTAGAAGTCCTCAAGCAAAACCACAGAAAAGACTGGTGTCGAGATGTTGGCGAACGCATTGAACCCCAGATTCAGGCAATCGTCAAGACAATCCAGGATAGACAAAGGCAGATAGAAAGAGCAAAAGAGCTTGCAAGAAGAAGGGATAAAAATCTCTGTAGAGTTACTCGAAAAACAGCCAGTAGCCTAACGGTTCACCATCTCTACTCTGAAGCGCACTATCCAAAGATTGCAGCAAATCCTTCCAACCTGATTACTATAGCCAGCGAAGTGCATAGCCACTTTCATCAGTGGATGGGAGGTTTCAACGAGCCATGTACAATTGATGACTTCATCAAGTATGTTTTGGAATACTATCCTGAGAACAAAAACCTGATCATCTGGTTGGGACAACAGAAGGCCAGTCTTGGGCCGCAGTTGCCCATTGGCAAGGGGAGAGAGCATGTGCTCTACATTCCCCTCCAGCGTGTAACTTGAAATAACCCATTGGTTATCGGTTGTTTTCAGGTCATTCCAACCACCTTAGTCAGGTTTGTCCGTCCTTGAGGATCCTTGATCTCTTTTTGGGGATCCCTCTTTCTTCGAGCAATCCGCGTCTGTCTCACTGGAAACGACAGAGGCCATAGTACAGCCAGGGATCCCTAAACCAAGCCCTGATTCAAGATCTCGCGGGAACGGGCGATGGCTGCTCTCAAGTTGGCCCGCTGGGTGTAGCGCATCGTCATGGCGGCAGTTGTGTGGCCCAGCAAGTGCTGAATGTGTTCGGGGGCAACGCCACGATCCAGCAGCAAGGTGGCAAAGCTGTGGCGAAACTGGTGAGGGGTTTGATGTCCCGGCTCAGGCTCGGTGAGCTTGAGCACAATATGCCGTAGACCATCGTAGGTGAGGGGACGGCCTCGGTAGGCCAAGCAGCGAGATTGGGAAACAAACAAGGGATCCGTCGGCGCGCACGGGCCCCGTTCTCGGCTCAGATACTGTTGCAACAGCTCGGAGAGGGGATCCCCTACTGCCACAGCGCGAGGTTTACTCCCCTTGCCACAGCGCACTTCCAACAGGGATCCCTCGGGGCTGATTTGAAAATCTTGAACGGTTAAGTCCAACAGCTCCTGGGCCCGCAGCCCGCACTCCAGCATCAGGCGAATCAAAGCCGCGTAGCGCAGAGAATGGTTCTGGGCCCGCTGCAACACCCGCTGTAGCAACAACCGATCCAGATCGCGGGGCAAACGAGCGGGTAGGCGGGCAGGTCGAATGGCTTGAGTGGGCAGGGGATCCTGAAGGTAGCCCCGTTGGCTGGCCCATTCAAAAAATTGCTGCAAGGCCAACCGCTTCAGGTTGTAGGTGGCCGGAGAGGCGGGCGGGTGGATCCGCTGGCCGGAGCGGTTGCGAAACGGACGGCCCTTCAAGCTGTTCAAAAAGGACTGGACGTGGGCAGGCTGCACCTGGGGCAGCGGCACGGGGCAAGTTTTGGCAAACTGCTCCAGAGCAATGCGGTAGGTACGGCGGCTGGCAGGGGCCAGATCCCGCTCCCGCTCCTGCAAAAATTGCGCCGCCAGATGGCTGAGGCTGGGAGCAGGGCCGCTCGGTTGAGTCTGTCGAACCTGACCAGGTCGGGGATCCCTCATCTTTAGCCCACTGGCAACCCTCAACCAACTCTATCCTTCCCCTGCGAGCAAGCTCCAGCTTGGACTCGGCCCCTACCCCGGCATCAAATGCTGAGCGATGAAGTCCGTGTACACTTCGCCCCTCAAAAAAGCTTCATGGCGCAGGATCTGCTGGTGGAAAGGGATCGTGGTGGGCACCCCGGTGATGGCGCATTCCCCCAAAGCCCGCTGCATGCGGCGGATGGCTGCTGCCCGGTTAGGCCCCCAGACGATCAGCTTGCCCAACAGCGAATCGTAGTAGGGGGGAATGGTGTAGTCGGTGTAGATGTGGGAATCCATGCGCACCCCCGGCCCCCCAGGGGGCAAATAGGCACTGATCGTGCCAGCGCAAGGCCGAAACTGCTGCTTGGGATCCTCGGCGTTGATGCGGCATTCGATGGCATGGCCCCGCAGTTCCACATCCTTCTGGCGAAAGGTCAGGGGTTGACCTTGGGCAATGCGAATCTGCTCGGCAATCAGATCCAGCCCGGTCACCATCTCGGTAACCGGGTGCTCCACCTGGATGCGGGTATTCATCTCGATGAAGTAAAACTGGCCGTTTTTGTCCAGCAAAAACTCCACCGTGCCCGCTCCCACGTAATTCACCACCTTGGCTGCTTTCACCGCCGCTGCTCCCATGCGGCTGCGCAGAGCCGTTGTCAAAGCCGGGCTGGGGGCCTCTTCCAACAGCTTTTGGTGTCGCCGTTGAATGGAGCAATCCCGCTCGTACAGATGCACCACATTGCCCTGACTATCCGCCAAGATCTGAAACTCCACATGACGGGGGCGCTCGATGAACTTCTCCAAATAAACCCCGCCGTTGCCAAAGGCCGCTTGGGCTTCCCCCTGGGCGGTGCGCAGCATCTTCAGCAGCTCCTGGGCATCTTTAGCCACCCGCATACCCCGCCCCCCGCCACCGGCGGTGGCTTTGATGATCACGGGGTAGCCGATTTTCTCCGCCAGCTTCACTGCCTCCTCCTCAGAGGTGATCAACCCGCGGCTGCCCGGCACCGTCGGCACCCCCACCGCTTGCATGGTCTCGCGGGCCGTGGCCTTGTCGCCCATCTTGCGCATCGCCTCTGGCGAGGGGCCGATGAAGATCAAGTTGTGGTCGGCACACATCTCGGCAAATTTGGCATTCTCCGCCAAGAACCCATAGCCCGGATGAATGGCAGTGGCCCCGCGGGTGAGGGCTGCCGAGATGATGTTGGGAATGTTGAGGTAGCTTTTGGCCACCGGGGCATCTCCTACGCAAACAGCCTCGTCCGCCAGTTGGACGTGCAGGGAGTTCTGATCCGCAGTGGAGTAAACGGCCACAGTTCGGATCCCCATTTCCTGACAGGTGCGGATGATGCGCAGGGCAATCTCACCCCGGTTGGCGATCAGGATCTTGGTGATGGGCGGCATGAGGGAGGTTCAGAGCAGAGAGATAACTTGACCGCTAAAGCCAGCAGTCTGTGAACGCAAGGTTAAGTTTAGGTGCTCATCCTACTATGCCAACCAGAGGGAAGAATAGAGAAGGCTGGTGGGGATCCCACATTCAGTCCATCCAGTCGACAACCTAGGTAGGACTGAGGCTACAGGGATCCGGCTGCAGCAGAATCCCGGTGGGGGCAAACTGCGTCACCCAAAACTCTACATCCTGAAACTGGTGACGCAGGGTGTTGCGCACTTGGGCGGCCAGCTCCAGGCTGGGCATGATTCCGAAGACCGTTGGCCCCGACCCCGACATCAGGGATCCCAGGGCCCCCGCCGAGAGAAGAGCTTGGCGCAGTTCCCCTACAATCGCGTACTCCGGCAAAACCACCTGTTCCAGGTCATTGCGCAAACTCCTGGCTAACGCCGGCGGATCCTGACGGCTGAGAGCCGCCAACGCCTGCGGCAAGGTGGGCAGTGTGGGTTTGGGTAGGGCATCCCCTCCCAAGCTCCCCTGACGAGAACGAAAGGCTTGATAGGCCCAGGCGGTGGAAACCCCCAGGTGCTTGGGCTTGGCCAGCAGCACAGGGATCCCTTCCCAATCGGCCAGCGGCTCCAAAACTTCCCCGCGCCCGGTGGCCAGTTGCGTTCCCCCCTGGATACAGAAGGGAATGTCGGATCCCAAGCGGGCTGCCAAACTCTGCAACTCTCCCACCGTCAGGCCCAGCCCCCACAGTTGGTTCAACCCCACCAAAACCGCTGCCGCATCAGCCGAGCCCCCCGCCAAGCCTGCTGCCACCGGAATGTGCTTTTCGATGTGGATCTCCACCCCAGCGGCAGAGTGACACTCTTTTTGCAGCAGCTCAGCCGCTCGATAGGCGAGGTTGCGGGCATCTGTGGGCACTTCTGGACGATCGCAGGTGAGGTGGATCCCGTGAGGACGGCTCTTCAACTGCAGTCGATCCGCCAAATGAATGCTCTGCAACACCATCGCCACCTCTGAATACCCGTCAGGACGGGATCCGAGGATTTCCAGGTAGAGGTTGATCTTGGCGCGGGCAATCAGGGTACAGGCTTGCATGGGGTGAAAATCTGGGTCAGCAACAAGTCTCAACTCCCCTTAGCCTGTACAGACCTGATCAAAACACAGACTTATCCGGGGAGGTCTCCCAGCCCGATTCTAACGGCAATGGATCCCCTTTCTAGCTGCCGGAGCGCGGCCATGGCCCCAGCCACTCTCCACCGCGAAAGCGCCAGCGGGGAAACAAAATGCGCATTACCACCCAAGCGCTGAGGTAAAGGCAAACCCAGACCACACTGTAGTGGAGAATAAAATCTCCCAAGTCAAACCGTTGGGTTGGGATATAAGGAAGACCCACCACCTTCAAGACTGTACCCAAAAAAAGCCCTTCCCAAATGCCGGCCAAAAGCTGAAGGATCCCAGGCCAATCGTGATCCCACATCCACCCCATCAGGTAGTTATAAACAACATCCCAAACACAGCCAAACAGACCTACGTAGAACAGCACCCAAAAATAGGTGAGGCTGCCGCCATGTCCAGTGATCCCAAAATAAAAGGGTAAACTTGCCAAAACACCAACGGTGGCCAATAAGAAAATGCGAGTTTGCCAGCGGCCAATCAGGGTCGGAGTCATCTTTTCCTCCAGCAGTTTTGCCTATCGAGATCATCAGGATCTATTTCGCTCCCGGTCTGTTTGAGAGAATCTTCTGGCCTTCACCCCCATCCGTTCTCCCTTTGGTAGAGAAGAGTTAGGGCTCAGCGCAACGCCACTTTCATGAGGCTAGCGCGATGAGGAATGGCCATGGTGTGCCGCCAATGTTTTACGTGTGGGACAGCGTTGATAACCAAAAACATCTCACAAAATCCAGAAGCGTTGCCCAATGTCGGCAAGCTAAGGGCTGATGTTCAAGGCCCACTTGCACCATTGCCACAGGGATCGGATCCCTTCTAAGCCTTTGACCCCCGGTGCCCGCAGTCGAGCCAGGTGTTCCACCGAGCGATGGGCACAGTACTGTAAACCCAAAAACGTATCCACCGGCGCATAGGGCCCGCCCAAGGTGATGATCCCAGCGGCGTACATTCGCCCATCCCGGTTGCGCATCTCCACCAGCTCAAAGTCGTTGGAGACATGCAAGCGCCCGTGAGGATTGAGGGGCAGGTTGTAGTGGGTAATTAGATCGTTGAGGAGAGGATTGGTCATGGGATCCGAAACCAAACCCGTACAGTCGATAACGAAATCGGCCTCCACCTTTAATTGCGTGTTGTTGTGGGTACCTCGAATGTAGGTTACCGGCTTACCCTTGTCGCCGGGAACCACCGACTCCACCTTGCCGAACACAATCGAGTACCAGCCCTCTCGCAACCCTTGCCGCACGATCCGCCGCCATTTCCGCCGACTTGCTGTCGTGGTGCCGCCCCAAGCTTCCAGCAGTTCGCGCCGTTCCAGGGGGGTCGCCGCTTCCAATTTGGCACGCAGAACTCCTCCCCAAGTGCCCTTGGGCCAGTTGAAGGGCTGAAACTCCCAATGGTTATCCACTGCCCGTTTGGCTCGTCCGAAGCGATTACCGCTTTTGGGCGCACGGCTCAGATGCACCACCGAGATGCGGGGGTTGACTTTGCGGGCTTCGTAAAGGCGTTCCATCACCTGAGAGGCGACGATCCCAAATCCCCGAATTAGGACGGTGCCACCTTGTTTCTCCAACTGCTCATAAACGTGATCATGAGGCTCATAGCCGTGTACCACCGATCTCAAATCTCCTGTTTTTTCGCGAAACTCCTGCAGGTCGTTGAGCAACTTGATGGCCGGATATCCAGTTGCCAAATGGAGATACTTGGCCACCATAAAACGGTGATCCGTATGGCCGGGCCGCGTTGCCGAATAGGCCACCACATATCGCCCATCCTCCGTTTTGCGAATGGCGCGAATATGGCCGTAACACAACATTTGCTCCCAACCAATTCGGGCTGCCTCCCGATCCATTGAGGCGAATACATCCCCCGCCCGCGGCGTATAGGTATCTGCCAACAAGGGCTCACTAAATACCTGCCACAAAAAGCCGAATGCTTCCAACAATCGGCCGGAGAAAAAGGAACGCCAAGCATCCCGCAGAGCATAGCCAGGCCAGCCCCAAATGTTGTCTGGACAAGAATCGGAGCCAGAGCGAATTCGCTTCCAGCGGGGGATCTGGCAGTTGGTCAAAAGCCGTTCATACCGTTCGTAGGGTTTGCGGGCAATGCTGATGACGCGAATGTGCTCCGGTCTGACCCCGTAAATGCGCAGGGTATCCACCCAGACAAAGCTGCCGATACCGCCGCCCAAGGCCAAATAGAGGGTCTC
>NZ_JANSHQ010000078.1:0-5688 GCF_047461715.1 Synechococcus sp. R8-2
CTGGCCAGTACCCTGTCTGCGCCAGCTCTCCTAGGAGCGTGCGTTCGACATCCGGTCATCTCAGTGGGGAGAAGACATCGTGGCGACTGGTGGATATGCGTTGGTGGACAGCCTGCACCGGCATGGGGTGCAACACATCTTTGGCTATCCGGGGGGAGCCATCCTCCCCATCTACGACGAGCTGTACAAAGCCGAGTCTCAGGGGCTGCTCAAACATTACCTGGTACGCCACGAACAAGCGGCTGCCCACGCCGCCGACGGATATGCTCGCGCCACTGGCAAGGTGGGGGTGTGTTTTGCTACCTCTGGCCCAGGGGCGACCAACCTGGTGACGGGCATTGCCAACGCCATGATGGACTCTGTACCGATGGTGGTCATCACTGGGCAGGTACCTCGCCATCTGATTGGCACCGACGGCTTCCAGGAGACGGACATCTTTGGCATCACCCTGCCCATTGTGAAGCACTCCTACGTGGTACGGGATCCGCGCCAAATGTCTCGGATCGTGGCAGAGGCTTTTCACATTGCCGGGACAGGGCGGCCCGGGCCGGTGCTGATCGACATCCCCAAAGATGTGGGCCTAGAAGAGTTTGACTATCAACCTGTCAGCGAGATCAACATCCCCGGCTACAAGCCCACCGTGCGAGGCAACCCACGGCAAATCCATGCGGCGGCCAAGCTGATCCTGCAGGCCAAACGGCCCTTGCTGTATGTGGGGGGTGGAGCGATCATCTCCGGTGCCCACGCCGAAATTGCCGAGCTGGCCCACACCTATCGGATCCCGGTGACCACCACCCTCATGGGCAAAGGGGCTTTCGATGAGAACGATCCCCTGTCGGTGGGGATGCTGGGCATGCACGGCACGGCCTATGCCAACTTCGCCGTCACCGAGTGCGACCTGCTCATTGCGGTGGGAGCCCGCTTCGACGACCGCGTAACCGGCAAGCTAGATGAATTTGCCAAGCACGCCAAAGTCATTCACATCGACATCGACCCAGCCGAGGTGGGCAAAAACCGTGCGCCCGATGTGCCGATTGTAGGGGATGTGCGCACTGTTCTGGTGGAGATGCTGGCTCAACTGAGCAAAATGCCTTCTACTCCAGGCCTAACTCAGGCTTGGCTGGATCGGATCGAGCGCTGGAAGCGGGACTATCCCCTGCAGGTGCCCAGCTACGAAGGCGTGATTGCCCCTCAACAGGTGATCGATGCCTTTCGTCGTCATGCTCCCCACGCCTACTACACCACCGATGTTGGCCAGCATCAGATGTGGGCGGCGCAGTTTCTGCGCAACGGGCCGCGCCAATGGATCTCCAGTTCTGGGCTGGGCACCATGGGCTACGGGTTCCCCGCGGCGATGGGAGTCAAGGTAGCCCTGCCTCACGAAGAAGTCATCTGCATCAGTGGCGATGCCAGCTTCCAGATGAACATGCAAGAGCTGGGCACAGTGGCTCAGTACGGCATTGCCACCAAAGTGGCCATCATCAACAACGGCTGGCAGGGCATGGTGCGGCAGTGGCAGCAGGCCTTCCACGGCGAGCGCTACTCCCACTCAGATATGTCTCCCGGAATGCCGGATTTTGTCAAGCTAGCCGAGGCTTTTGGGGTAAAAGGGATCCGCGTCGATCACCCCGACCAACTGGAAGATGCCATCCAGGAGATCCTCAAGCACGAGGGGCCGGTAGTGGCCGACTTTGTGGTCAAGCGGGACGAAAACTGCTACCCGATGGTGCCTGCCGGCAAAGCCAATTATCAGATGATCGGGCTGCCGGAGAAGCGGCAACTGGAACAAGCCGCCGAGCTGATCTACTGCCCCAATTGCGGCACCAAAAACCCCACCCTGCACAAGTTTTGCGCCGAGTGCGGCACCAAGCTCTAGAATCGGTGGCCTGGCCATCCGGCTAGGAAAGGTGGGCCCCAGCAGCAGGGAGTCTTCGGGGATATCGGGGCTACTGAACAAGCCAGATTAAAACGCTCCCTGAGCGCTCTGCGAGGCCAACACGAGCGACTCCTGCCCCTTTCCCAAAAGGAGAGGAAGGTTGGGATCAGCGCAACGAACGGAGGATCCCTCCTGCCCTGGGGTAGTTCGATCCCCTCAAGGAGGGTAGCCGGAAACTTCTGCCTCTGGTGTCTCTGGCGGTCGGAAGCAGGCACCCTCCAGACCTGCCCAACCGGCTTAGAGGGGTCGGTAAACCCGGTAGTTGATATTGGGGAAGATGTTGTCCATGTATTCCACCTTGGCCAGCCACTGCTCCTCTTCAGGGGTGGCTTTTTCTCGCCGAAACTGACCCTCTTTGATCTTCTCGTAGAGGTGGTTGAAGCGCAGCAGATGGGACTTGGTGCGGCGCACTGCATAGGGAACCATCGTCCCTGTGCGCATGATAAAAGCCCAGTCGGAAGATTGAGCCAGCAGCAGTTCTCGGGCTGCCTGGTTCAAGGCCCGCCATTCTAGGTCATCGGCAGGCTCGCGACGGCTCAGCTCGATCATCCGCTCGGTGGCCTTGTGCAGGTGGGGGTAGATCCAGGCGTTGGTGGGGTTGAGCCAGTACTCGTGGAAGCCGCGCGCCCCCCAACTGGACTGGGCAGGTTTGCACACCTGCTGGGTGGGGTTCTCCCGCAGGTACTCCGCCAGGTGAGTCATGCGGTAGGTGTTTTGGTCGAAGTAGCTCTTGCGGATGAGAAAATCCAAAAACCAAGGGCCCTCGTACCACCAGTGGCCGAACAACTCCGCATCGTAGGGGGCCACCACCAGCGGCGGGCGGCCCATGACGCTGTACAAATATTCGATTTGCCGCTGGCGGTTGAACATAAAGTTGCCCGCATGCTCTGCCGCTTTCTCCCGCGCCCAATAGGGGTCGTAAAGCTGCTTTTGCCCCAGGTCCAGGTTGCGCCCGGTGATGCGGTGGTACTTGATGCCGGTGTTTTTCCGCTGGCCGTTGGGCATGATGTAAGGCTTGATGTACTCGTAGTCGGCCTCATACCCTAGGTCTTTGTAGAACTCGCGGTAAACCGGATCCCCTGGATAGCCCACCTCTGCCGACCACACCTGCTGCGAAGACTCGTGATCCCGCCCGAAAACGGCGACGCCGGTCTCGGTAAAAATAGGGGCGTACATGCCGTAACGAGGCCGGGGCTTGGCGTAGAGAAGACCATGGGCGTCGGTGATCATGTAGCGCAGGCCGGCATCGGCAATCATCCGCTCCAGCCCTTGGTAATAGGCGCATTCCGGCAGCCAGATCCCCCGCGGCCACTGGCCAAAGTGTTCGTTGTAGTGCTCGCAGGCTACGATAAGCTGGGCCCAAACCGCCTGCGGGTACATCTGCATCAAGGGCAGGTAGCCGTGGGTAGCCCCACAGGTGATGATCTCCAGGTTGCCGCTGTCTTGAAACTGCTTAAAAGCTCGCACCAGATCCCGGTCGTAGCGCTCCCAGAGATCCCGCACCATGGCAAACTGCTTGATGTAGTGCTCCGCCAGGTAGCGAATGTGGCCGTTGGTGGCGTTTTTGTCGTACTCCAGCTGGGCCAGCTCTTCCAATTTGGTTAGGTAGTGGTCGTAGCGCTCCTGCAGCAAGGGATCCCGCAGCATCGACACCAAGGGCGGCGTCAGGGACATGGTGAAGCGAAAGTCGATGCCATCTCGCTGTAGCCCCTCGAACATGTGCAGCAGCGGCACATAGGTCTCCGTGATGGCTTCGTAGAGCCATTCTTCCTCCAGCACAAAGTCTTGCTCAGGGTGGCGCACAAACGGCAGGTGCGCGTGGAGTACCAAGGCGAGATAACCCATGGCAGCCGGCGATCCTTACAGACAGGGAAAGATAACGGAGCAGACTTGCCCTTCTCAGCAGCAAATCTGTAGAGAAGGTTAAGCCCAAGATTGCTACCTATCGTCCAGCATTTCGTCTTTGGGGTCAAGAGCTGGGATCGCTGGGGATCGCTGTTGGGCTCAGCGGTGACGAATGAAGTCGTAGATCTCCAGATACTCCTTGCCAGGATAGTTCCAGGAGTAGTCGTAGCTCATGCCTTGAATCTGCAGTTGACGGAACTGGTCAGGAGCGGTGTACCAAAGGTCGATGGCCCGATCCAGAGCCGACTCCAAAGCAGCTGGATCTGTGTGATAAAAGACGTAGCCGTTGCGTTGCTCGGGCAATTTGTGGGGATCGTAGTCGCGGTCGAAGACGGTATCCACCAGGCCACCCACTCCTCTCACCACCGGAACTGTGCCATACTTCAAGCCAATCATCTGAGTGAGTCCACAGGGTTCGTAGTGGCTGGGCACTACGATGATGTCTGCCCCCGCATAGATAAGGTGGGAAAGTTCTTCGTTAAAGCCCAACTCAATGTGAACATCGGGGTTGTTGTTGAGGTAGCTTTTCTCGTGGGCAAACCAAGCGCCGATCCCTCGCTCCGTAGCGGATCCCAGCAGAACAAATTGGGCATTTTTGAACAGGGAGCGGTAGATGGCATGATGCACCAAATGCACGCCCTTTTGCTCGTCCAATCGCCCGATATAGGCCACGATAGGCTTGTCAACATCCTGCAGTAGCAGCCGATCCCGCAGAGCTTTTTTGTTTTTAGCTTTATTTTCCAGCGTTTGAGCAGTGTAGCGCACGGGGATAAAGCGGTCGATCTCCGGGTTCCAAATGTCGTAATCGATGCCATTCAAAACGCCGCGAAACTTGTGCCGGTGCAAGTAGAGGGTATGGCCAAGTCCATAGCCGTAGTCGCCAAATTGCACCTCCAGCGCGTGATTGGGAGAGACCGTAGTGACAAAGTTGGAAAAAACAATTCCCCCCTTCATAAAGTTGAGAGAAAAGGGGTTGAAGTTATCGCGCAAACGGTCGTAGTGGAAGTAGTAGGGTTCGCGGTTGAGGCCGGTAGCCCAAAGAATCTCTGGGCCGCCAAAGCCTTGGTGTTTGAAGTTGTGAATGGTGTAGCACACCCGCTGGTTTCCCATGCCGTGGTACTTGTAGATCTCAAACAGCAGCACCGGTACCAACCCTGTCTGCCAGTCGTGGCAATGGATGATGTCGGGGCGCTTGTTGCTTTGTAGGAGAAACTCTAGAGCCGCCTTGCTGAAAAAAGCAAAACGCATGTTGTCATCCGGGCAGCCGTAATAACACCCGCGATTGAAGAAGTTATCGCTCGAGTGGGGCTCAATAAAAAAGCAAAGGCGGCCATGCACCCAGCCGCAGTACACCGAGCAGTGAATGGCTCCCCCGTACCAGGGCACCCAGAGATCGCGATAGGCATCGTGCAAGCCCCAGATCTGGTCGTAGCGCATGGTGTCATACTTGGGCAAAACCAGCTCGACACAGTGCCCCCGCACTTCCAGCTCCCGGCTGAGGCCGTACACCACATCCCCCAGTCCCCCCGCCTTGATGACCGGGGCACATTCAGACGCAATCTGCACGATGTACATTTCGAGATCTCCTGTAGCAGAGCCTTACCTTTCTTCACAAAACGATAATCGTTTTTGGCCCCGACAGAACATCCCTCGCAGCGGCAAGGGATCCCCACAATTAGGGATCCTCACTTTAGATAACCTCTGGGCAGACTGGGTTCAGGCTCAAGCGGCGCCATTTGCTCAGGAACCTGATCTACGGGAGCAGCTCTCTACGGAATTAGGGTCATTTGATTCAAACTAGGGCCCTGCACCCCCACTCAAAACGTTGGTCGCGTCAGCGTTGCGGA
>NZ_JANSHQ010000079.1:0-7414 GCF_047461715.1 Synechococcus sp. R8-2
CGACATCGCCCGAGAGCTTTTCAACCCGCTCCGAGAGTTTTTCGCTATCCCCTGAGAGCCGATCGATCCGCCTCAAAACTTCCTCTTGTTGTTGGGTGAGACGAGCTATTGCTTGGCTATTGGCCTCGACCAGGCGCTCGACTCGCTCTAGGCGCTCTTCTGTTGAAATCGTCATGGAGGCTGACAGTCGCGAGTACGGTACACCAGAATACCCATCCTATGCTATTGCCGGCTATTCGTCTCTCCGGCAGGGGTTTAATGGGAGGGCCTCCCATTCTGCTGCCCTGGATTGGGTGCGGTAATCTTGAGATCGTGAAGTCTTGTTCGTTAGCTTCCATGCCGTCAAAAGATCCAACTCCTCTGCCCAAGCCCCAGTCGCCATCAGGGGAAACCCCTGCCAGCTCGGGATCCCGCAGCTGGTGGCAGGCGCAACGGGAAAACCTTCTGACGGTGGTGCTGGCTCTGTTGCTGGCCTTCGGCATTCGCACCTTTGTGGCAGAGGCGCGTTGGATCCCCTCCGATTCGATGCTGCCCACTCTGGAAGAAGGGGATCGGCTGGTGGTGGAAAAGGTCAGCTACCGCTTTGGTTCGCCCAGACGAGGCGATATTATTGTTTTCAACCCTCCCGCCAAACTGAACTTCGACGGGGCCTACATCAAGCGGGTGATCGGCCTGCCGGGAGATCGCATTCGCATCGCCAACGGTGAGGTCATCATCAACGGGATCCCGCTGCGGGAAGACTACATCTATGCCCCCCCCGACTATTCTTGCCCTGGCGAGCGCTGTCCTGGAGTTCCCAATCAGGGATCCGAATTCGTGGTTCCTCCCCGCTCCTATTTTGTGATGGGGGATAACCGCAACGACAGCCAAGACTCCCATGTGTGGGGTTTCTTGCCGGAAGAAAACATCATCGGCAACACCATTTTTCGCTTTTGGCCCCCAAATCGCCTACACTTTTTCGCCCCGCCAGAATATCCTGAGCTTCTTCCAGAGGCCCAAGTGTTGGGCAACACAGCCCGGTAGAAAGCCAGCTTGACCCTGTCGGGACTGCTCAGTGCAGCCGCTCCAGCACATAGTCCACCATCTGAAACAAAGCACGACGCGCCGCAGAGTCCGGCAGGCTATACAGCGCTTCGGCAGCCCGCTGGGCGTAGTCGCGGGCCAACTGACGAGAGCGTGGGATCCCTTCGCTTTGATACACCCACTCTAGGGCCTGCTTCAGATCTTGCGGGTTGGACAGTTCCCTGAGAATGAGCTCTCGCATCTGGGGAAATTCCTCTAGGGCAAACAGAACGGGTGCAGTGAGGTTGCCCTGGATGAGGTCGGATCCCACAGGCTTGCCAAGCGTCTCTGCCGAAGCGGTGAAATCCAGCAGATCGTCGACAATCTGAAAAGCAATGCCCAGATCCCGCCCAAAATCGAACAGGCGATCCGCCACTTCCTCGCTAACCCCGCTCAGCAGGCCAGCAGCCTTGGAACTGCCGGACATGAGGGAGGCCGTTTTGTAGAAGCTCTTGGCCAGGTAGTCTTCCATCGACACATCCGGGTCGAAGCGGGTGAGGCTCTGGCGCACCTCTCCCTCCGGCAAATCCATGATCACTTTGGAAAGGAGCTTCACTACCTCCAGGTTGTCCAGATTGGCCAAGTACCAAGCAGCTTGGCCGAAGAGGTAATCCCCCGCCAGCACGGCTATCCGATTGTCGAAGAGGGTATTCACCGTATCGATGCCCCGTCGCACATCGGCAGCGTCGATGACATCGTCGTGAACCAGGCTGGCCGTGTGGATCATCTCGGTGATCTCTGCCAAGCGCCAATGACGGGGAGTGATCTCTCCATCTGGAGTGGTGGCACGGGCAATGAGGAGCACGATGGCTGGCCGGATCCCTTTCCCCCCCGCCGAAAACAGATGTTCGGCAGCCATGGCCAGGATGGGGTGCTTGGCACTCACCAACCGCGTTAGGTTCTGGCGTAAACGCTCCAGATCCGCTTCTACAGGGCCAAAGGGGGAGAGCACAGAGGTCATGGAGCCAAAGTATGAGGGGTTTTACAAAATTTCACATCTTTTTCTATTGTAGAGTACCCCATCGTTCTCGGGGAAAACCAGGCAGTATCATGCAAGCAGTCTTTTGCCCTTCTCATGTCGGATCCCGTCCCCCCACTTCGATCTCATTCCGTTCCACCGCTCCCTTCAGAACCCGATTGGGAGGAGGAGTGGGAACTGGCGCTGGAAAAGCCGCCGCTGTCTGGGCGGGCCCAGCCTCACCATCATGATCCCCAGTCTCGGCGCAAGTTGACCAACCGCTTGGCTCGCATCGAAGGGCATGTGCGTGGGATCCGCTCCATGATCGAGCAGGATCAGCCCTGTCCAGATGTGCTGCTGCAAATTGCCGCCGTCAAGGGAGCGCTGGATCGGGTGGCGCGGCTAATTTTGGACGATCACATTCGCCACTGCATCCGCCATGCCATCGAGACCGGCAATATCGAAGTGGAGCTGGAGGAGTTGCAGCGGGCTCTGGATCGCTTTATCGGCTAAGTCTCAATGGCCAGATTTAACTTGATGAAAGTCTCCCCTTGCTTGGCTCAGGGGAACGCCAAGCGGGGCTGTCAATATCTGCAGCGGGGGCTGGCCGTTGTGATGCTGCCTAGTACCCCAGGTCATTCAGAAGGTTGGGGGGAGGGCTGGGTATAGCGCTCCAGCAGAGATGCGCTTTTGAGTTGCCACTGCAGTCCCATGAAGGCCCAGTCGATAAACTCGTTGATCTCCTCAGCGCTGAACTGCATGGCTTTGCCGATCTCGAAAATTAGCTCCTCTTCTTTTTCCACCAGCTGGCTATTCACCACCGCCATTGCTGCCAAATCCCGCAGGATCAAGGCCCCTGCCGCATTGCGCATGGGCGGGATCCCGCTGATATCCAAAGGTGCACCTGCTTCATCGGCCAGATAGGTTTGGGCCAGTGGCGCTTCGATGCCTACCCCTTCTGCGATTTGCATGAAGAAAGAGGTTTCTTCTTCGTCCAACTGGCCATCTACTCGGGCCACCGCGATCAGGGCCTTGAGGTAGAGCTGGCGCTGCTCGTCTGTCAAATCGGCGTAGTTGATCATGGGAGTTGCTGCTGAGTGTAGGGTTTTCTCTTCAACTCTGCCATGAAGGTTGCCTTCCAAACCGGGGTCGGACATTTTCCGGTCAAGTTCCAGTCAAGCAGAAAATCGCTTAAAATAAAAAGCCTGTGTCTACCGGCCAAACGCCAAAGGCTCGGAGCGAGGCTCTGGAGCTTCAGCAGGCTTGGCGGGTCTAGGCGAACTCTTTTTTGGATTTTTTGGATCTTTACAGCTTGCGGAGCGTCCCCCAAGGAGTGGATACCCCATGGTCAAATTGCGGCTCAAGCGCTACGGAAAAAAGCGGCAACCCAGCTATCGCATCATCGCCATTGAAAGTAAAAGCCGCCGTGAAGCCCGTCCGCTAGAGGAACTGGGTTACTATAACCCGCGCACCAAGGAGACGGTTTTGCAAACGGCAGGCTTGCTGAAGTGGTTGCGTTGTGGCGCTCAGCCCACAGAGACCGTGGACAGTCTCCTCAAAAAGGCCGGCATCTACGAGATGTTGAAAGCAGGGGAAGGCGGAGTGGTTGCCTCGATTCGCATCCCGGCCATGGCCAAGCCTGAAGCTGGGATCCCTGAGGCGGCAGAAGAGGCCCCTGCAACAGAATCCGTGGCCGAGGCTGAGGTCGCCGATGTTCCCGAGTCTGAATTGAGCGAAGCTGCCACTGAGACAGCAGCGGCAGAATTAAGTCCTCCAGAAGCTGAAGTTGAAAAGCCTCAGGTTGAGGAAGCGGTTGAGGCCTAGGGTCGGCTAAGCTTGGCTTGGCCAGTTGTTCCCTCCTGTCGTCTAGCTCTCTATGCCAGACTACAAGGCTCTCGCCCATCTTTTGATCGAACCGCTGCTCAGCAGCGCCTCTCTTCAAATGGATGTGGAAACCACCTGTGGCGGGCGAAAGGTATGGCTGCGGCTGGCCTTTGACCCGAAGGATCGGGGGCGGGTATTCGGGCGGGGCGGGCGCACCCTGCAAGCGATTCGACAGGTGATGATGGCCGCAGCTCAGTTGGCAGGTCAATCTCTGTACATCGATATCTACGGAGAGGCGGGAGAGCGGAATCGGGAGGAGCGGGAATGAGCCAAATTCTCACCTTTCTGGGCAAGGGGGGCACAGGTCGGAGCACCTTGGCCGTGGCGGCAGCTCGGGCCGCAGCCCAGCAGGGGCGGCGGGTGCTGTTGGTGGGCCATCAGGCGGGGCCGGGGCTGGAAATGCTTTTGGGCGGGATCCCGCTTTCCGGCGAGCCGGTGACCATTGCTGCCAACTTGAGCGTGGTGCAGTTGCGGACAACCCAGCTGCTGGAGCAGTTCTGGACGGCGGCCAAAGAGCTGGAAGCCCGATACGTGCGCACCCCCTTTTTCCGGGAGATCTACGGCCAGGAACTGGGGGTGTTGCCGGGCATGGATCAGGCCCTGGCCCTGGAAGCTCTGCGCCGTTACGATGCCAGCGGCCAATACGACTGCATTCTCTACGATGGGCCAGGGGATCTGGCCACCTTGCGCGCCTTTGGGATCCCGGAGGTGGCCAGTTGGTACTGGCGGCGGGCTTCCAAGGCTTTTTTGGGATCCGACTTGGCCAAAACCCTGCGACCCTTTGCCGAGCCGTTGCTGCGTTCGGTGAGCACTGTGGAGTTTTCCTCTCTGGAGGATCTGCCGGAGCGGTTGGGGGGCATGACTAACCTCTTGGAGCAGGGACGACAGGCCATTGCCGATCCGCGCCGCGTGTTGGCCCACCTGGTGACCACCCCTGACCCGATGGCCGTGCAAACCGCCCGTTACCTTTGGGGGAGTGCTCAGATGGTGGGGCTGACGGTGGGTGGCCTCTGGGTTACCCCTCTGGCTCCGGGAGAGGTCTCGGCCGCCGATTTTTTCCCGCTGACACTACGAACACTCCCCCTGCGTCAGGGATCCGATTGGTCGGCTTTGGAAGCGGCAGTAGGAGGGATGTTCGCTGTGCCGGATGTGCCGCCGCCCGTGGCCATCGACGAGGGAGCCCGTACAGTCAAGCTGTTTATTCCCGGCTTCAGCAAGGCCCAAATCGAGCTGAGCCAGTCAGGCCCGGAGCTGACCATTACCGCCGGGGATCAGCGGCGCAATTTGTTCTTGCCCCCCAGCTTGGCAGGTCGGCAGGTGACTGGGGCCAAGTTTCAAGAACCCTTCCTGGTCATCAGCTTCGGCTAAAACGATCCCCAGTTGTTCCCCTCTGTTCGCGTTAGCGGTATGGAGTCCTTGGGAGAGAGCGATGTTGGCCAAACGGATCATTCCCTGTCTGGATGTGGCGGCAGGGCGGGTGGTGAAAGGGATCCAGTTTGTGCAATTGCGGGATGCCGGGGATCCGGTGGAGCTGGCCCAGGCTTACGATCAGGCAGGAGCCGATGAGCTGGTCTTTTTGGACATCACCGCCACCCACGAAGAGCGGGAGATTTTGTTGGAAGTGGTGCGGCGCACCGCAGAGCAGGTGTTCATTCCCCTCACGGTGGGAGGAGGGATCCGCGATCTGGAGGGGATCCGGCAACTGCTGCGGGCCGGGGCAGACAAGGTCAGCCTCAATTCGGCGGCGGTCAGGGATCCGGATTTGGTGACTCAAGCCAGCCGCTGGTTTGGATCCCAGTGCATTGTGGTGGCCATCGACGCTCGCGCCAAACCGCAGGGAGGGGGATGGGAAGTGTACGTGCGCGGGGGGCGGCAGCCGACGGGGCTAGACGCGGTGGAGTGGGCCAAAACCGTGGCCGAACGGGGGGCAGGGGAGATCTTGCTCACCAGCATGGACGCCGATGGCACTCAAGCAGGCTATGACCTCGAGCTAACCCGGCGGGTGGCCGAGGCGGTGTCGGTGCCGGTGATTGCCTCAGGAGGAGCAGGGGAGTGTGCTCATATCCGCCAAGCTCTGCAGGAGGGAGGGGCGGAAGCGGCTCTATTGGCCTCGCTGCTCCACTATGGCCGGCTGACGATTGCCCAAATCAAAGCCGACTTGGCCGCCCACGGCATTCCGGTGCGTTGCTAACTCTGCGAGGGATCCTATGCAAGCTCAGGATCTGGCCGCTCTCTTGCCCAAGGTAAGTCGGCTGGCGGAGGCGGCAGGACAGGCTATTTTGCCCATCTACAGACAGGAGCAGCTTCAGGTAAGGGCCAAGGCGGATGCCTCTCCCCTTACAGAGGCGGATCTGGCCTCCCACCACCTGATCCTGCAAGGCTTGCAAGACCTGACCCCAGGGATCCCGGTGCTCTCGGAAGAATCGGGCGGGATCCCTTACCCAGAGCGGCAACAGTGGGAGCGGTTTTGGCTGGTGGATCCCTTGGATGGCACCCGAGAGTTTATCGGGCGCAACGGCCAGTTTACGGTGAATATTGCTCTCATCGAGGAAGGGATCCCCATCCTGGGGGTCGTCCATGCCCCAGCTCTGGGCCTCACCTACGCGGCTGCGCAAAAGCTGGGGGCCTGCAAGAGGGAAAGGACTCCGTCCTGCGTTCACGAACAGCCCATCCGCACCTGCCCTTACGCCCAAGAACCCCTACAAGTGGTGGCCAGCCGTTCCCACAGCAACCCGGAGACGGAGCAGTTCCTCGAGCGGCTGCGGCAGCGCTGTGGCTCTCTGGAAGTGAAGTCTGTGGGCAGTGCCCTAAAGCTTTGCCTTGTGGCCGAAGGATCTGCCCATCTCTACCCTCGCTTCGGCCCCACCATGGAGTGGGATACTGCCGCTGCCCAGTGCATTGTGGAGCAGGCGGGGGGAAGGGTTACCGATCTGGCAGGGGATCCCTTGCGCTACAACAAGCCCGACCTGCACAACCCGCCCTTTGTAGCGGCTGCCGAAGGCATGGCCCAACTGTGGCAGAACCTGATCCCCTGAGCGAAGCCCCGGCTACATGCCCATCTCTGTGGGGTTAAAGCCATCCGGGAACTTGGTGTACTCGTCGTAAAGGGCACCGCGGAAATGGGTGTTGGTGATGATGGCTCCGCGCAGATCGGCCCCAATCCGCAGATCGGCTCGGTTCAGCTCGGCTTCGCTGAGGTCGGCCCTGAGCAATTTGGCCCGGTAGAGGTTGGCCCCCCGCAAATCTGCCTTCACCAACTTAGCCCCAATCAGGTTCACCCGTCGCAGCTTGGCTCCGCGCAGGTCGGCTCCCGAGAGATCTGCTCCCGACAAATCCGCCTCGCGCAAATCGGCCCCACTCAAGTCGGCATCCCGTAGGATAATGCCCTTCAAATTCGCGCCACTCAACTGCGCTCCACTCAGGTTGGAGCCGGAAAAGTCCCGTTGGCCAGACGCATAAGCCTGCAACAGTTGCTTGGCATCCAAGAGAGGCTTAATACTTGCTGTTGTC
>NZ_JANSHQ010000080.1:0-11890 GCF_047461715.1 Synechococcus sp. R8-2
GCGTCAGCGTTGCGGAGCAACAAGGCGGAGAGCTGCCTCCCGCCTCCCCTCCGCGTCAGTATTGGGGAGCAACAAACATCCCACTGGCCCGGTTGCGGGAAGACCCCCCCTTAACCTTGCTGTCTCCCGAACGCACCCTGCAAAAGCTGTTGCGCATCTGGCAACACAGCGCCCCCATTTCCGTCAGCGTTGCCGAGCAACAGCGAGAGGAGGACTCAGCTTCGCCCGTTCAGCCCGCCGAGACCCAAGCCCTCCGCTCCTTCCCGGAAAAGGATCCCCTGCCATCTGCGCCCAACCCCTCCGCTCAGCCCCTACCCGAAGCAGAGACGGCAGAGTTGCCATCGCCCATCTCCTCCCCTTCCCCACCACCCCAAGCTGAGGCCATCTTGCCAACGCAAGCGGCAGCCGGGATCCCGAGTAGCCCTGTAGCTCCCTCTGAAAACTCGCTGCTGCCCCCCGCTCCGCCTGGGGTTTGTCCAACTCCCCAACTGGTGGTGCCCGAGCAACTCCGAGCCGGAGACAATTTCGATGTGGTGTTGCGCTTGCCCCCCACGACCAACCCTGCTGCAGGCCATCAAGCCCCTTTTTGGATCAAGTTTTGGGTGAAGCACGGGCGCACTCGCTCTTTGGTGGATGGCCCCCGTTGGTTGCTGGACTTCTCCCGTGACGAGCAGGGGCAGTGGCAAGCCCTCACCCGCATGACCATCCCTCCCGGAGTCCCTGAGCTGATCTTTGAAGCTTGGGCCGTCAGCCCGGATCGCCAGCAGCAGAGTGACCGAGTTACAGAGCGCCGCTCCATACTGCCTTGAAGCCTGGCTCAGTCGCTGTCTTGGACGGAACGCACCATCAGCACGGGGCAGCCGATGTGCACCCGCACATAGTCGGAGATGGAACGCCCCAACAGCCGATCCAAATCGGGAATGCTGCGGGCAATGGTAGGTCGGCGGTCAGGGGATCCCATCACCAGCAGATCGGCGTTGCTCTCGGCGGCTAAGCGGACAATTTCTGTGCCCGGATCCCCGACAGCCGTCAACACCTGGTGGCCGATTTGCCGGTTTTTGAGGATGTCGATTGCCCGATCTAGGGCCTCATCTCTACCTGGGTTGTCGGCATCCAACTGCACAGAGGCCAGGAAGATCTGGGCCCCTTGAATGCCGGAGATCAAGTCAAGGGCCGTGGCAAAGGCGGCCTGGGCAGCGGGGGAGTTGTTGAGGGCCACCATGACATGGCTGGGGTATTTGACGTAGGCGTCGTCTTTGACCAGCAGCATTGGGCAGGAGGCGAGCTGAAACACATATTGGCTCACCGAGTTCTGCAAAATGGCCATGATGCGGTTGCGCCCCCGGGATCCCATCACAATCAGCGGATTGGGCATAGACTCGGCCACCTGCAGCACCACCACTTTGGGATCCCCTTCCACCAGTTGCGTGCTGATCTTTAGCCCTGGGCGGGGGGGGAAAGTCTGCAGGGTTTGGGCCAGCAGTTCCTGCCCCTTTTGCCAGGCAGCCCGCATCTCCTCGGCAGAGGTCTGGGAAGGCACCGCATGCAGCAATGTCACGTGGCACTGGGCAAAGGCCGGCAGAGACAGAAGGGTATGCACCATTTGCTCAGTGGGGCCGCTGCCATCGATGGCGGCAATGAGGTTCTCAAATCGAGGCATGGGATCCGTTCTCCGGGCCGTAGTTTGCCAAGACTCATCCTAGATCTGCCCCTGCGGATCCCTGTTACCGTAGGGGATATCCTGCAACATTTTGTTGGGTTTCAGTAACTTAGCCACACATAGCCGGTAAAGCCGCCGCCGGCATTGGTGTTGCGACCGGCCAGGAACTGAAACCCCCCCAAGCCCAGCGTTAACCCTCCCTCCAGCCGCCAGTTGAGCTGGCCCGAAAGCTTGAGGTTGTCGTAGTCGGGATCCTGAACCGCCAAATCCCCGAACAACAAAGGCGCGCCGTTGCCCAACGTAAAATCCCCATCCAGGGCCAGGATGGCCTGCAGCTCAGGAGTCAAATCGGCCCCAAGGGTTAAGTTGGCCTTGACCCGATCCCCGGGATAGCCCAAGTAATCTCGGAACGTGAGGCAGGAGTCGAAAAAGGCGGGCAGGGATCCCAACTGGGTATTGGCCGCCACCCCAACTTTGAGATCGTAGCCGAAAACACCGTACCCCAAGGGCAGGGGAATGTCTTGGGTGGCATATCCCGGCGGGATCAAGGCCGTTAGCTGAGCCGAGAAGAAGGGATCCCCGTTTCCCCAAGTATGACGTAGGCCCAGCTCCAGATCCCGCAGGCCCTGGTTGCGCTGGGTAACGGTGTCAGCCCCGCTGGCAAAGCGATTTTCGATGAAAACGTAGCTGGTGTTGAGGTTGAGAGTGAGCTGATCGCTAAGGCCAGTCTCGGCGAAAAGGTTGAGGCGGGTTTCCCCATATTCTGAGAGAGCAGGCCCCAGTTGCCCCCCCTGGTCAAAGCGGGTGCGAGGCCGATAGACCTCCGGCTGCAGCGAAAAAAAAGTCTTGCCGGCACCGCGGGGAAAACCGCATCCTGCCCAGGCCGGCAGCTCCGGCGGCATTGCACTAACCACTAGACTCGCCAGCAGGCTTGCCCTTAGAAATCTCAGCTTCTCCATGGCAGGGATCCCGGCAGTTTCAGGGGGATTGTATCCCCAGGATCAAGCTCTGGGCCAAGATCCGGGACAAAACCGGCTTTGGAACGACTGCTAACTATGAGGTGGCAGCCGGTAGGCCCACCTGTGCCCGGAATTGGCGAGCGGCGGTCAGCGCTCCGAAGGGATCCCCCTTATACAGGCCGTAGTGCATCAAGGACAGGTGCCGCAGCCCCAGTTGAGACACTTCCCGCAGCCACTCCGGCTGGCTCATGAGCTGAAAGTCTGTATGGACAGTGTCGGCCCGTCCGCCACTGGGGTGCTTGTCCTTAATCGATGGCTCGTAGTGGGCCAACATCAGGTTGGAGTGGATAGGGGAAAACAGGCGGCAACAGAGGCGGATTTGCTCTGGGTTGCCGGGATCCGGGCCGTTCAGCTCTGGGTTAAACTCCCCTGGCCGCCGCTGGCGCATGGACTGGAAGGCGATCCCGTCCATTTGGCTCATGGTCTCGGCAAAGGGCTCCACCATGCTGCGGCCTGCCCCCTGGGAAGGGTCGTCAAAGGTGGCAATCCAGCCCCCCCAGCACAGGGCCACTTCGGCCTCTGGCAGCCGCTCTTTGATGGCCTGTCGGGCTTTGAGGACATTGCGCATCAGGGCTTGGTAGTAGGGAGCAGTGTCGGCGTTGTAGGTGTCCGCCGGGATCCGCCAATAGGAAAACTCCGTGGCCAGGCTCCAATAGGTAGGGCGGCCTTGGGGGTTGGCTTGAGCGATATAGCCGGCCAATTCGGCTACATCCTGGACAAACTGCTTGGAGATGTGGTAGTCGCCGCAGGGGCGGTGGGTGTCGTCTTCCCAGGTGATGATGTGGAGGGTATAGCCCCGCTCAAACCACTGCCGCAAAAGCCCGGCCTGGTGCCAGTTGCGCCAAAAGGAGAGATCCCCCTGGCGGTGATCAAAGCTGTTCAGCCAGCCGCTCAGGAAATGGGGATCCCACCCCTGCGCCACTGCCGCCACCTGCGGATCCGACTCGATTTCCCAGAGGAAGCGACCGGGATCCTCGCCAATGCCCACCTGCCAGCGGGCCAGCAGCTCTGACAAGTTCATGCTTCCCGTCTCGGCATTTTCCGGGCTGCGACTCCCCTGCTGACTCAAAAACTCCTGGCCACAGCCGGCAACCCCATAGGCAGCCAGCAGCGCTCCGCCCGCTTGCAGCACCTGTCGCCGCTGCCAGGATCGTCTCCTTTTCATCTCCTCTCCTCCTGCGGTTCCTCTTGGTGTTGGCGAGCCCACAGCCGCACTTGGGGGGAGCTATAAACCTCCCTGAAGCCCGGCAGCCCCTCAAAATTGAGCTCAGGCCAAAATTGCAGGATGCGATCGGCGCTCCGCAAGGGATCCGCCAGCCCCGCTACCAAGAGGTAGTCCACCCTTTCCTGGGGATGCTGAAGGGCCAGGGCAAACTCGTACTGGTGAGGAGTAAGGAAAGAGCGGGGATCCCTTGCCCAAAAGATAGCCTCAAAGTGGATGTCGTCGTCCACCAGCACTTTTTGTCCGGGCAACAGGTGGCGATAGAGATACTGCCCAACCTGGCGCTTTTCCTGCCGCAGCCTCCGCCAGTCTTCTAGGGCTTGCCCAGCAGAGGTTACTTCATACAGGTTTTGGGCAGCTTCCAACTCGCCACTAAGGGGCACTAACCCTGCCACCAGCCGCTCCCAGAGATCCCGCTCCTCGGCCACCAGGGGCATGAAGAAACCCGGCTCTTGGCTCACCCCATAACCGGCAGTGAGGCAGTTCAACCCCAAGAGGGCAGTGATCAACAGGCGCTTAGCCCAGCCGGGGCCGGCTCCGCGACACAAGTAGGCGCCCATCAGCAAAGGCAGCGGCACCCAGAAAAGGCCAAAGCGGCTCAGCTCCCGCAAAAACAGCCCCTGCCCTAGAGAAGCCAGCAGGATGACCAGCGGCATCCCCCAGACCAGAGCCCATACCCAGCGACCCGGGCCTCGGCCTAGCAGGGATCCCAGCCCCAACAGCAGATAGGCAGGGGCCAGCACCGCCAGCCATTTCCCAGCCTCCAGCACCCCCCGCCAGCCACCCGCCTGCTGCAAGTCTTCCCGCAATTGCGGCAGCCGCAGACCGCTGCCCACCTGGTAGGTGAAAGCCCAGGGATCCCCTGCCGACAGCCAGTTCACGTACAGCCAGCTCAACATCAGGGCCAGGCTGATAAACCCTGCCACCAGCAGCGAAGCCAGCCGAAAACCCCAGGACTGTTTGCGAAAAGCCAACAGCAGCACCCCTGCCACCCAGGGCAGCAGCCACCCACTTTCCCAACGCAGCACCATCAGAGGCCCCAGCGCCAGCCCAATGAGCAGTAGCCGTAGCGCAATGGGCAGCTCGCCAGAATCCGCCCCAGTCTCTGCCCTGGCCTGCTCCTCTTTACTCAAGGGAAACAGCAGGGCCATGTTCACCCCCACCAACCCTGCTGTGGCTGTCCAAACAGGGCTGCGCAGCAGCATCAAGATCAAAGTCGGCTGCACCACCATCAACAAACCCCACAGCCAGCACCATCCCACCTCCACCGGCAAACGGCGTAACTGCCGCCACACCCAGCCCAGCACCAGAGAGCCCAAGATGGTCTGCAGCAACAGCGGGGATCGTCCCAGAATGGCCGTGGCCAGCACCAGGGAGGGGGGGAAAGTGGTGCCGACAATGGGCAGGCGCGGATCCGGCCCCAGGGCGGCTACGGATCCCTTATAGCCGAGAAACTGCATCTCCAAGCTCACCCAGCCCCAGCCCTCCTTCAAACCCCACAGAAGGCTAGCCAGCAGCAGAAACAGGATCCCGGTAGACCCGAAGAGCTGCAAGAAAGCCCTGAGCCTGTTGAGAAACATGGGTTACTTCAGTAGCTTCAAGAATTTAGAATTAATTGGAGATTAATTGGAGGGTAACTGGTTAAATCGCCAATCGAGCCTCAAGAGCTATTTAGTGTTAATGAGAACATGTCTCAAGTAGGGCGTGGGGATGGGCTGATGTGTCTAGGCACTGGACACAGGGCTAGATTAGCATTCCCTGGCCTGAGAGACTTTATCTACGAGTTTTGGCGTAGGCCAATTCAGCCAGATTGTCGATGAGGTGTTCTCGGATTCTGAGAGAGGATGGGGACGACTTTGCAAGGACATGATCTTATGTTGCAGGCTGTGCGGGACGTGAATGATGCAGCAGTTCCAGCGCTTGAGCTGGTACCCTCTCAAGCAGAGACCCGTCCCTGGGGATCCTTCTGGGTTTTGGATGAAGGCCCGATGTACAAGATCAAGCGCATCGAGGTGAAGCCTGGCCATCGGCTCAGCCTGCAGATGCACTACCACCGCAGCGAGCACTGGATCGTGGTCAGGGGCACAGCGAAAGTGACCCGTGGAGAAGAGGTGATGCTGCTGAGCTCCAACGAGTCCACTTACATTCCCCCCTGCACCAAGCACCGCCTGGAAAACCCCGGCACCCTTCCCTTGGTGTTGATCGAGGTGCAAAACGGGGAATACCTCGGGGAGGACGACATCGTGCGCTTTGAGGATGACTACGCCCGCCAGTAGAGGGATCCCCTGGGCATCCGAATCTACGGTTTGTGCGTACAGACCCCGAAAGCTTACAGATTTCTGCATGTTGGGCAAACTTGGGTCAGGTGGGCCAAGGGGCTTGCCTGCACTAGACAAGTGAGGGATAAGCAAGAGGGGGTCAAGGTGACGCAGAAGGCAAGGCAGTGGGCTTTGTGGGTTGCCGGTTTGCTTTGGTGTTGCGGGCCGACGGCTGTCCACGCAGCGGAAGTCATTTCTCTGCAAAGGCTGGGCTACGACCGCTCGGTGCTGCTGCAAGGAGCTAACCCGCGTCTAGATATCGGGATCCCTGCCCCCCTGAACGGTGTTGACCCTGAGGCCAGCTTTGTGCAGTTGCGCCTGGATCCCTCGCCGGTGCTCAAGCCCACGTCCACGGTGCGGGTGCTGATCAACGAGGAGCTAATGGGCCTTTTTCTGGTGCGGGACCTGCGGCAGGAGCCGGTGGTGCGGGTGCCCATCCCCAGCTTGGCCGCTGGCGAGCGCTTTATCACCTTGTCGGTGCAGCCTTTCCTGAGCATTACCGACGACATCTGTGCCGACTTGAATACCGGCAATTTGCTGCTGACGGTAGGGCGGGACAGTTTCTTTGAGCTGGCGCCCCTCGTTCCTGATGCCACGGTGGCCGGTTTTCTGGGCCGGCTGTATCCTCAGGTTACTTTGGTAGTGCCGGCTGACCTCACTCCTGAAGCGGCGGAAGCAGCTCTGTGGCTGTACAGCCTCCTTTCTCACCTGTTTCCGCAAACGCCCATCCTGTGGAGCAACCGTCCGAAGCAGGGGGCACAGGTGATCTTAGAGCCGGCCAATTTCACCCCCCACTTGCAGCATCAAATTACCCCAGAGGGATCCCGCCTGCGAGTGGCCGCCCGCCGGGAAGCTATTCTTGCTCTCTATGAAGAATGGAAGCGGGCGGGGCTGGTCAGCCGCGGCATCCAGGTGACAAGGGTGGCGGATCTGGAGAGAGCGCTCAGGGCCAACCGCCTCAGCCTGCGAGAGCTGGGGATCGTGGATCCCATGTTGCGGGGGTTTGGCAGCCAGTCTTTGGTCTTCAACTTCAACCTGTCCCAATTGGGGGGGCGGCCGCGGGATCTGGCGGCGCAACTAGACGTCATTATGAACCCGGTGGATGGCCGAGTGGGGGATCGCCTCACCGGCTACGTGTTCTTGAATGGCGTTCTGTTGCGCACCTACAACCTGACAGGCCGCACCCAGCTCAACGAAACTGTGACCCTGCCCACCCGCCTGCTGCGCCGCTTTAATCAACTGGAGCTCCGCTTTGACTATGGCGCCAGCCCCGGTAATTGCCAGGGATCCCTGACCCCGCTGACTTTGCAAGTGCGTTCCGATAGCTCTGGCCTTCTCTGGAGCGGCTACCAAGCCCCTAGCGGCGAGCTGCAGGAGATCCCGGCGGTGCTGCAGGGATCCGGACGGGTTGGGCTGGGGGATCCCCAACTGCTGCCGGCTGCCGCCTACCTGGTCGGTGCCCTCAGCCGGCTGGCTGCCCGACCCCTGCTGCCCACCCTTGAGGTTTTGCCCAAAGAGGAAGCCAACCTGGAGACGGGGAACTTTGCCTGGCAGGTGATCGTGGCTGGGCCAGATCAGGTGGAGCTTAATAGCCCCATCCGGCTGGGATCCCAGTTTGAAATCATCAATCCCCTGAACCAGCAGGTGGCCTTGGCCGCTCAGCCTCAAGAAAACCTCGGCCTTTTGCAGTACTTTCTCCTGAAAGGTAAGCCGAACCTTTGGCTTTCCTGGTGGGGATCTGACCCGGCTTTGGCAGAGCGCCTCAGCCGCGGCCTTGCCGATCCGCGCACCCGCCTGGCCAACCAGCTACAGGGAAACGTGCTCACCGCCTATGCCGCTGCCCCCGATCTCACCCAAGTACAGAGCTGGGATCTCACGCCGGCAGGCTATCGAGTGCGCTACCCCGGTCGCTTCAGTTGGCAGCTTTTGTTGTGGCAATACCGCTTTTGGCTGGTGCTTTTGCTGGCCATCCTGCTGGCTGTGGGGGCATGGGACACCTATCGACGTTTGGCCCGGCAACCTGAGCCGCCAACCCCCTCTTAAGCCAAGCGAGAACCTAAGATTCGCCTAGAATTAATCTGATTTTGAGCTTATGTTAACGCTTATCGAATACTGGTTGGTGCGCACAGGCTGGCTAACCCAGGAGCAGTTGGCAAAGGCTTATCGCTATCAAAAACAAGCTGATTGTTCCCTGCCGCGGGCCCTCTGGAGCTTGAGGGCAATGCACCCCCGTCAGTTTGCTCGCCTCTGCTGTCAGATCTTGGATCGGCCCAAGCTGAGGAGCTGGTTGCTCGAGCATCCCCTCGACCTAGAGCTGCCTTGGCTGATCGAGCCTATCGATCTGGTGCCGGTGCGCTTTCTGCCCTGTGGCTGGCTCGACCCGCGAACCGTAGTGGTTGCTACCGAGGAGCCGGGCCATCCCATTGTCTGGCAAAATGTCAAGCGCCTCTGCCCCGAAGCCGATCGGATTTGGGAGATCCCGGCCACCGAAAAACAGATTCTGACCGTCCTCATTGAACGCAAGCTGACGGCAGAGCTGGTAGGCAGTCGGCTTACTCTGGAACAATGGCAGGATCTTCTGGCCATTCGTCGCCGCACCGGATCCAGCCTAGGTCAGCTTTTGACCCGGCTCAGCTACCTTTCCACGCCGGAGTACCTGAGCATTCTCACTCAGTTGTTAGGGTATCCGACAGTGTCTGAATTGATAGGGACAGGGCTGCTTCATCGAGATCCAGCTTTGAGCAAACAGTTTGATCCTGAGGTGATGATGCGTCACCTGTTCTATCCCTTGGCCTGGACGGATCAGAACACTCTCACGGTGATGGTGAACGACCCCCTGGACTGGGTGGTGGATGAGATCCTCTACGCTTGGCGGCCAGGCTTGCGGATTGAAAAAGTTCTGGGCACCGAGCAGGATATCACGCAGCTTCTCAGCCAGGATCAGGGCTCCCAGTTTAGCCAAGAAGCGGTGTACAAGCTCATGGCCCGCCTGCCAGAAGAATCGGCCTCGCGGGTGTTTACCCCCTCCCAGATTGCGGTGGGCTATGGCCTGCTGCTGCTGTTGCTTTGGGGATTGGCCACTGCTCCCTGGACGACCCTGACGATTTTGGTGGTGCTGATCAATCTTTTTTACGTCGCTTCGATCCTGTTCAAACTGCTGCTCAGCCTAGTGGGATCCGCCGATCGCTTCCACCAGATTACCGATGAGGAAGTAGCCGCTTTGGATGATCGCGACTTGCCCATTTACACCATCCTGGTGCCGGTCTACAAAGAGCCGGAAGTAATGCCGATTTTGATCAAGTCTCTCTCTAAGCTGGATTACCCCCACGAGCGGTTGGATGTGCTTATTCTGTTGGAGGAAAACGACCGAGACACCATTGAGGCAGCTCGAGCTGCCAAGCCCCCCCGCTACGTGCGCCTGCTGTTGGTGCCCGACAGCAAACCCAAGACCAAGCCCAAAGCCTGCAACTACGGCCTGGCTTTTGCCCGTGGCGAATACCTCACCATCTACGACGCCGAAGATATCCCCGACCCCGATCAACTGAAAAAGGCGGTTGTGGCCTTCCAGAAAGGGGATCCCAGCTTGGTCTGCGTCCAGGCTGCCCTCAACTACTTCAACCGCAACGAGAACTTCCTCACCCGCATGTTCACCTTGGAGTATTCCTATTGGTTTGATTATCTTCTGCCGGGTTTGGAAACTCTCAGAATGCCGATCCCCTTGGGTGGCACCAGCAACCACTTTCGCACCGACCGCCTGCGGGAGCTGCAGGGATGGGATCCCTTTAACGTCACCGAAGACGCAGATCTAGGCATCCGCGCCAGCCAGCACGGCTATACGGTGGGGGTGATCAACTCCACCACCTACGAAGAGGCCAACTGCGCTGTTAAAAACTGGATCCGGCAGCGCTCCCGCTGGATCAAAGGCTACATGCAAACTTGGCTGGTCCACAACCGCAACCCCCTGCGCTCCTTGCGCAAGCTGGGCCTCAAAAACTGGCTATCCTACCAATTTTTTATCGGGGGCAGCTTCTTTACCTTTCTCACCAGCCCCATCATGTGGCTGCTGTTTATTTACTGGCTGCTCACCCGCGCCCATTGGCTGCAAAACCTATTTCCCAGTTGGCTGGTTTATCTGGGCTTGTTTAACCTCCTGGTAGGCAACGCCATTGGGATTTACCTCAACTTGGTGGCCGTTTTCCGGCGAGGGTACTACGATCTGGCCTTCTATGCCCTGCTCAACCCCATCTACTGGCAACTGCACTCTATGGCAGCTTACATGGCCCTGTGGCAGCTCTTTACCAAGCCCTTCTACTGGGAAAAGACCATCCACGGCCTGAGCAAGTTTACCCACGCCAAAGTCCAGGAAGCTGCTCACAAAGCAGCCTAGGCTACGGACTGAGTTCCTAAGCAGTAGCAGCGAAGTGAGGACAGCCAGCACCCTTCTAGAAGCTGTAGTCCGAGTCTACGATCACAGCACAACCACTGGGGTGGAGACAGCTAGCCATGATCACCTTGACAGAAAAGTTGCCCTCGTAGGGCGCCTGCACGATGGGGAAATCGTCCAACAGTTCGTCTGCAGCCACCACCTGACCGCTGGCATCGTAAAGCACCAGATCCACATCGAAGCAATCCTGGTCGCACTGCGCCCAGATGTTTTCACCTCGGTAGAAATAGCCTGTAACTACGGTCGATTGTCCATTAAGAAGCCACAAACTACGGCTCTGAGCCCAGGCGGCAGCGCCCCCAACAACCGTGGCTGCCCCTATTAAGCTTGCCACCAACCAGCCCCGCACCGAAGCCATAAGACTGCCCTCCCTACTGAAAAACGGAGAAAGAATAGATTTTCTACAGGGATCCACCTCAACGCCCACACTCTAGCACCCAGATCCGTTTCTCCCGAATGATTCAGATCACGTTAAGGATCTTAAGAATCTCATGCTGAAAATCGCGAAAAAGAGTTACAAAAAAAGGGATCCCAACCGAAGCAGGGATCCCTCAATTCTGACCAGAAATCCGGCGAAGCTCCCGCATCGGTCTGGCCGACTTCTCATTGCGGCAAATTCAGTTCCCCCCTTCGCCCTAAGGGATCCGTCAAGACATTGCCGGCGGGGCCTTTGATTTGAATGGTGCAGCGGCTGCCGGACACTTCAATAACGTTGTAGTTGGGCACCGCCAGCTCCAAAAAGCGCAAGTTGCCCGTCGTTACCCCTGGGATCCCGCTCACCTGGGGATTGGCCGGGTTCACCGGTGCCAAAAAGCCGTTCACAATCCGGTAATACAGGCGGCTGGCATTGGGGATCCCCAGTTGATTGCCCAGCTCGTCAATGCTCAGGGCCGTAACGCTCCGCCCGGTGGGGCCGGTCCACACCTCCCAGATAGGGTTGCTGCTGCCGGGGTTGACCTGGCCGATGAAGCCGGCGTGGTTGTTGCCCGTCAGGAACACCACGTTGCGGATGTTGTTGCTCTCGATAAAGTCAATGACTTCCTGCCGCTCCAGCCAGTAGCCTTCCCAAACATCGTTGGAGCGGAAGTAGGTCACCGTGATGGGAAACTCGCTGACGATGAACTTGTAGGTGGCGGTGGAGTTGCGCAGGCCGTTGAACAGCCACTGCTTCTGCGGATTGCCCAAGAGGGTACGGGGCGTGCGGCGCAGCAGGTTAAACAGGGCTTG
>NZ_JANSHQ010000081.1:0-8946 GCF_047461715.1 Synechococcus sp. R8-2
GTTGCCCCCCCGTGCTTGAGAGATTATTCGTCAGATCTGTATTCTTGATGAAACTTGACAGAATTCTTGATGAAACTTGACAGATAGGTCTGGACAACGGGATCCCTTTTGGCTAACTTTGTGGGCGGGATCAGAGTAGCTCCTGAACAGCTTTGGAAAGTTGGTTTTCTTGCGGTTTGGCCTTATAGCTGTATAGATTCGAGGGTTGTCTCTGACACCAAAGAGACGCTGGAGACAAGTGAGTTGACATTCGCAAATATCAAAAAAATATGTGGGAGGGTCACGATGGATGAGCTTTTACCAGGGCTGATTGCCGTTGCCCTTTACGCCTTCTTTAGCTACACCTTAATGGTGATTGGAGAGAAGCTAAACGTGCCGAATGCTTGGTTAGCTTGGATCCCGATTGCTAACATCTGGGTGATGTGTCGAGCTGCTGGTAAACCCGGCTGGTGGGTGATCCTCTTCTTCATTCCCCTAGTCAACTTGATCTTCGGTATCTGGGTGATCTTTGCCATTCCACCCCGCCTGAATAAATCCCGCTGGCTGGGTCTGCTGGTTTTCCTGCCTGTTTTGGGAGCTTTGCTCTACTCAGGCATTCTGGCCTTCACTTGAATTAGCCAGCCTTGCCTTGATACAAACTAAACAATCGAAAAAGTCTACCACTTGAGCAAGTTAAAGCTCTCCATATCAATAGTGGCGCGATTGCGATAGATCCCCAACACGATGGCCAAGCCCACAGCAGCCTCAGCAGCCGCCACGGTGATGACAAACACCGAGAACACTTGGCCACGAATCATAGCTGAATCGACAAAGTTGGAGAAAGCCATAAAGTTCAGATTCACCGCATTGAGCATCAGCTCAATCGACATCAGGACGCGAATCGCATTGCGGCTCACAATCAATCCGTAAATACCAATGCAGAAAAGAATCGCTGCCACCACCAAGAAAAACTGCAGTTGCAACATCGCGATGAGCTCCATGTAGATACACAATGACAGGGGCCTCGGGAAAGCTCTAGGTTTTATGGCCGAGAGCAGTCAGCTTCAACGGGTGCTCACCAGCTCTGCCGGTCGTTCTGACTCTGATTCCAGCTGGGGTCGGGCCCGCTCCAGCAAGCTCAGATCCCCTTCTCCAGCTTGGGGAATGACAAACTCTCGACGCGCCAGCACAATAGCACCGATCAGAGCCATCAACAGCAGGACAGAGGCCAGCTCGAAAGGCAACAGATACTCCCTGAAGAAATGCCCACCCATCACCAAAACACTGCTCATGGGTTGGATTGGCTCTAACTGCCAGGGGGTATTCAGGGCCATCGCCGTCAGAAGGGCAAACAACCCCAAGCACACGACTGCCGTCACTCCGTTGCGCAGCCAGCCCAGCTTCAGGGGGGCAAAGGTGTAGCGCCGATTCACCAACATGATGGCAAACAGGATCAACACATTAACCGCGCCGACGTAGATCAGAACTTGGGCTGCGGCCACAAAATCGGCATTCAAGAGGAGATACAACCCGGCCATGCTCAGGAAAACGCCCCCGAGCAGAAAACCGGAATAGACAATGCTGGGGGCCCAAACCACGCCTAGCGCGAAGCCAATGGCCATCGCCGATAGCACCACAAATGTAACCAGTTGTACGCCTTCTCCGAGGGTCATGAGAGATCCGTCCTTAGCCAGTTTCTATTGCTGCTCCCTTACCACTGTACTGTCCTGGCGGATTTAAGAGAAGCCCGACTCCTTTTTCAGATCGATAGAGAAATCTCTAGAGTTGGGTCTCACCAACTGCCGCCCGCCCCGCCACCTCCGCTGCTACCGCCACCGAAGTCTGAATCTCCACCTGAATCTCCACCGAAGTCTGAATCTGTGTCTGTGTCGCTGAGCTCGGGAATGACCACCTCTCGCTCGCTGCGGTACCCGCAGATAGGACAGCTCAGGATTTCCAGCTTCAAGCCGCTAGAGGAATAGGTGGCTTCCCTGAGAACCTGTGTGGTGAGGTCGAGGGTGAGGGCTTGGCACCGAGGGCAGTAAAGGTGTCGGGAGAGCGTGCCTTCGCGCACAACCACAGCTATTCCTTGACAGGTAGGACAAAACCAGCCGTAGTAGCGAGCTCTGCCGCGGCTCCTGGCCAGGCGATGCTCTTGGGGAAGGTACTTATCCAGAAGCTGGGGCTGGATTGGGCGCATGGGTCGGCCACAGGCTTGACAGACCACCGGCTGAAAAGGGATCCCACGCTTCCGGCTCAAGGTGCCGTCAGTGGCCATAGCAGCCACAACCGGCAGAGCGAACCCCAGCCAGTTGCCGCTGGACAATCCTAGGAACACGCCAAGGCAGAGGGATCCCGAATAGAGGAAGAGACGAATGGGGTCGCTCTGAACCGAAGAGAGCACAGCACCTGTTCTTAGATCTCTGCGTGTCAGGGAGAGGACTTGTCTTCCCCCTCGCTCAGCCCTTAGAGAGACGGGCATGCGAGAGCGCTGCCACCCCAGTCCCAAAATGATGATCCCCAGCAGCAGCAGGATCCCTTCCACCAGGGAAGAATCAATGCCCTGGGCCACTGCAGGAACATTTGCAACGGGCTGGCCCTGCAACACCGAGGTCAACTGCCGCACCCCCGCCAGAGTGCCGCCATCAAAATCCCCATTGCGAAACCGAGGCAGGATCTGCTGGTCGATAATCTGCTGGACTCGGCTGTCGGGGAGGATAGCGACCAGGCCCCTGCCCGTTTCGATTTCCACCCGCCGATCCCCTACCGAGATGAGAAACAAAACCCCGTTGTTTTGGCCTGCCTTGCCGATCCCCCAGTAGTTAAATAGCTGCGTGGTGAAGTCTTTTGGTGTTGCATATCCCTGAGTATTCGGCACGGTAACCACTGCCATCTCGGCACTGGTGCGCTGCTCAAGCTGAGTGATAAGACGGTTGAGCTCGTTTTCGGTGCTGCTGCTGAGGATGTTGGCGGTATCGGAAACCCACCCTCCATACTGACGGCGGGGGTTGGGCACTTGTTCAAGGGTAATGGCCCAAGCGGGCTGCGGCAGCAGGGATACAACTAGCAAAACTGCCGCCCAAACTTTCGGCATGGCTTACCTGGCTGAGCGCTGCCTAGGTTCTAGCACAGCTGTCTCGGCTAGACTGGCAGTCCTTTTCCCAGGGAGAGAGGGGAGTTGGGGAACGGTTGAGACAAGCCGCTTCTTGTTGCTGGTAATTGTTAACAGCAACCGGCCCTCAGTCCGGCCAAGGGAGCCAGGCTTCTTCTTGCCATTCCACTTCAAAGCACTCCCGGGCGGCCTGGAGAAAATGTTCGATCAAAGCAGGGATCCCTGGCGCCGTGGGGCAAATGTCGTAGATACCAATCACCTGCGAGCCGGGCAGATACCGTTCCCACAGCTCTAGATTGGGTTGCAATAGGAGGGATCCCTGTTGCAGGATCCCCCAAGGTTGCCACAGTTGGGCGTTGCCCATCAGCTTTTTGCCCTGCCAGCTCAGGTCAGCACGGGTACGGGAGGCAAAGCAACTGGTCTTGTTGCGGTAGCCGGGATCCCGGTGGCTTCGGCCGTGAGCAAAAGCGGGCTCATCTATGGCAATGCCCAGCTCCGCCAACCCCTGCACCCAAAAGCGGCAACAGAAGTCGTACACCCAGGCCCGCTGCAAACTGGGCAACCTGGCTTGCAAGTAAGAAAGGGGCAACACCAAGCTGTAGGTCAGCTCTGCTGCATCCTCAGCCGCCTGATGGAGCACCGCCCTTCCCCCCGTGGGTCGGCGCACAATCGGGATCCCTGGCAGGGGATCTGGCCAAACCTGGTGCCGTCCCAGCGAGAGGGTAAGCTGATCCCAGCCATAAAAGCGCAGGCAGGGCTGAGGATCCCGACGAAGCCTGTGCAAAAGCCGGAAGTCCTGCTCCATTTGCCAGGCCCCAGAGGCCACGCGGTAGGGGAGCCAGTATCCCTGGGATCCCATCCTGGCAAAGCCAGACCTTAAACTTTGGGGAACTCCGCCTGGAGGGGCTCATCATATTCATCGGCCAAGCTGGCCACAATGGTGATGGCCCGGGAAATTTCGCCCGCTGTGATCCCTTCCAAGGTGCGGTAGTGGTTCAGCACCACCTGGTTGTTCCAGATGCAAAAGCGCGCCTCTAGGGTGTCGCTCCAATTCTTCTCCAGGAGCTTCTGCATCAGCTTGGCCGGTTCTGCCACCGGCAGAGAGAGAACAGGAGACCATACCAAAAGGGTGTCTTCTGGGGATTCGCCGCTCAAATGGACGAACACTTCTGCCGTGCCGTAGGTGAACTTCCAGGTGTGTCCCTGCTCATGGTTTTCGTAGGCCGCATCCTCTTTGAGGCTGGAAACCACCGCCGAGACAACCTCAACGCAGCGAAGGGGCTCTGGAAAAACCTCTGGCGAAGGGTTAAAGGTGCTCATGAGCGGCTCACTGTAAACCATGGTCTTCCCCCTATTCCCTATCCAACCACCTCAACTATACCGCTATACCGCCTAAGACTCCGACCTATCCGGTCATCGCTTTGGGATCCTCAACTCAGGCGAGAATGAAACCGTTGGCAATGGTTCACTAAGTGGCCGGACAGGTGAGGGCAAGCGATCCCCCCCGCCAACTGGAGAGAGAGCCTGTTCAAAAGTCTTTCGAAGAACCTGAGGGAAGCTCTATGGAATCTCCATCTCATCTCCCCCAGAAAGCCATTGGTATTCTTGGAGCCCTGCCCGAGGAAGTGGCCATGCTCACCGCAGCAATGGAAACCTGCTCCATCCATACCCATCTGGGGCGACAGTTCCACCAGGGATCCCTGGCGGGGCAACCGGTGGTGGTGGTACAAGGTGGGGTGGGCAAGGTGCGGGCGGCAACCACGGCGGCTCTGTTGGTGGCCCATTTCCCTTTGCAGGGGATCATTTTTACCGGTGTGGCCGGGGCCTTGGCCGATCACCTGCACATGGGAGATGTGGTGCTGGCCCATGCGGCGATTGAGCACGACTTCGGCACCGGACGACCCGAGGGCTTTGTCTTGGGGATCGACTTTATCCCAGAGCTGCGCCACCCACTGGCCGAGGCCGATAGCGCCCTCTACGACCTGATTGTGGCCCATCCCGAGCGGATCCCTCTCCATCCCTTGCAAGGCCGGGATCCCGTCATCCATCAAGGCTTGGTGGCCACCGGCGATGTGTTTGTGGCCGACGCAGACCTACGCCGACAAATCCGAGAACGCACCGGCGCTTTGGTGGTGGAGATGGAGGGGGCAGCCGTGGTGCGAGTAGCGCAAGAAGCCGGGATCCCTTGTTTGCTGGTGCGCTCGGTCAGCGATGCAGGGGACGATACGGATTTCTTGAGCTTTTTTCAAACAGCAGCGCTCAACTCAGCAGCAGTTGTCCGCACCATCCTGCAAAACCTGCCCCCGTCCTTGCCTTAGCCCGACTGTGGGGATCCGGGGATCCCCTTTCCCAAGGAAGAGTTGGGCTGGATCGCGTTGGCGTCAGTTGTTCATCTCCCGCTCCAGCTTGGCCATCGAGATCTGGCTTTCCAGGCGGGAAATGCCTTCGCGAAGGGTTGCCACCTGTGCTTCAACTTCATCCAAAGATTTGCGAACCGCTTCTGCTGCGCTCATGTGCTGGTTGCGCCGAACCAAAGCCTCGCGGGCAAGGTCATCCTGGTTCTGTTGGCTGGCTTTCTCAGCCCTGACAAACCAATCTTCGGCCTTTTGCAAAATTTCGTCGTACCGCCGTTCCAGTTGCTTGCGACTGGCCAGGGTTGTGGTCAGGCTGCGCTGCAATTGTTTCAGATCCCGCTCCATCTGCCGGATGCTCACCCTCTGTCGGCTGGGCTTTCTCCACAGCACCTTGCTCAGACCCACCATCACCACCGCAGTAGCAATCCCCACACCCGCAGCCGCCGCCGGATTTTCACGAATCAAAGAACCATCCAAAACATTGACCCTCGCAAAGGCCGAGGTTTGCGTGGCCGTCTCCCGAAACTCCCAAGGCATCACCGGATTGCGTTGCTGCCAGAAGCCTAACCGCGCCGCTTGGGCCGCCTCTTGGGCTTCTAGGTAGCGTTGCCGATTGGCCCCGTGCAAAAAGCGCTCGTAAACCACCGCCTGACCCTGGCGCAACATCTCCAAATTCACCAAACCATCGGCGTTGTACACCTGGGCAATGTGAAGCCCTTCCGGTGTGACATAGAGGGTATCCACCTGCACCAGGGATCCCGTCGGGAGCAAGTTTTGCAGAGCCTCTTGGGATAGCCGCCCCCAGCGCCCTTGGGTCAGCTCCGGCGCATCCACATAGGCCAGACGGAAACGGGTTGGCCTGCCGTTCAAGTCCGCCCAAAAGGTGTCCCCATCTACCACCGACCGCACCCGTGCCGTCCCGGAAGATTGTGCTGCCGCCGGAAGAACAAGCCAACTGCCCGAAAGGACAGCCACAGTCATCAGAAGGGAAGTTCTTGAGGTCATGGGGGTCACTCCTATTGTGCAGAACAAGAACAAAAGTTAAGAAATAATAAGATAGAGAAGTTTGGGGGAACAAACCGGAATCCCAGAGCGTCCTTGGGGATTGCCGTGAGGCTGGCTGCTGCTCTTCCCTGGCAAAGGCAACAGAGCCAGCTGCTCCCTACGTCGGAAAAGCGAACCTCTCCCACGAAAAGCTGCGGCTCTCGAAGAGTCGGCTCGTGGGGTCGGCTTAATTTGGGTTAGAGTTTAGCTCACCTTTTGGGGCAACGTCACAGCCCTAAGGCGCAATCTTTGTCCCCCGGATCAAATCACAGGCGCAAGCGATAGGGTTCTTCGTCGGGGAAGTCGGGCAGAGGAGGGGGCAGGATCTCGATCTCCCCCGTAGGCAGCGTTTGCAGCACCGTACCCAACTGGACCAGTTGTTCCAAGACAAACAGGCGGGTATCCCGGTCGGTGGTGGAGTTATACACGCTCAGCCAAACATCGAATTGGGAACGGCGGCTGAGGGGGCTGCGGGCAATGTTATCCCCCAACTGGCGAAATTCATCTCCAGGCAGGCCCACCTGCTCTCGCCAGGCAGCGGCTTGGTAGTAGTCATTGCGGCCCGCTTCCGCATCCCCCAGAAACATAAAGTTAAGTAGGGCGCGATCCACATAAAGTCGCCAGGCGTCAGGGTTGTTTTGGGGGTTGAACTGCTGCAAGCCGCGATCCAAAATCTCGACGGCTTTTTCCGGCTGGCCGGCCCGATAGGCCAACACCAAACTGGAGAGCCGGTAGCCCAAGAGGAAATGGGGATCCAGCCGCAGCATGTGATCGAAGTAGTCGTAGGCCAGGCCATAGCCAGTCAGGGTGCGAGCCGGTGCATCCCCGTAGTACTGGATCAGCTCCAGCCACAGCCAGGAAGCCCCCAAGTTGCGGTAGCCCAGCCACCCCAGCGTGTTGGCCAGGGCAATGTTGCGGTTTTTGCGGGCCTCGGCATTTTCCAATTCTCCCAGATTGATCCGCTCCAGCATCGGCAATTGCAGCCGCACCACCAGGATCCCACACAGAAACGCCCCCCCAACGGCGGCCAGAGTGCCTGCCAGGGAGAAGCGAGAGCGACGACGGGGCAAGGAAGCAGTAGCCATGGCAAGTTTTTTGCGGATCCCTGAGGCTGTCGCGACCAGGGCTACACTCAATCATAAATTGAACCGTTGAGCCTTTCCCCTGCCTATGGCCAGCTCCGCCCTCTCCGCTTCGGAACGAGCCTTGAGCCTTTACGAGGCTCTGCCCTACCCTAATGTGCCCCTCTCGCAGACGGCTCGCAATGCCTTGCCGGAGATGTTTAAGATGAGCTACACCACGGCTCAGTACCTGCGCACCCATGCTATTGTCCCGCCGGAGGGCAAGGTTTTGTTGAATGCCGGCTGTGGCTCCGGTTGGGAAACGTTGATGATGGCCGAGGCCAATCCAGGGGCCCAGATCGTTGCCTGTGATCTGTCTCCTGCTTCGGTGAAGCTCACCCAAGAACGCCTGCGCCACCACGGCTTCGCAGATGCCGAGTTTTATGTCCTCAATCTGCTGGAGCTGGATCGCCTGGGGATCCAGTTTGATTTCATCAGCCTCAATGATGTTTTGTATTTGCTGGAGGATCCCACCGAGGGCCTGCGGGCGATGAAAAATGTCCTCAAGCCCGATGGCATCATCCGGGCCAATCTCCACAGCCGCTACCAACGGCAGGTGTTTTTCCGCTTGCAGGAAGCCTTTCAAAAAGTGGGCCAATTTGACGTTCCACCGGCTGTAGGGGCCAAGAATGTGCGGGAGTTTATGGGATCCCTTCGGGAAGAAGTGGCCCAGGCGGTGCTCTGGAACCCGGCCAACTATGCCGAAGATGCGGCCATTATGAATAATTACCTACTCTCCAACGACAAGGGGTTCACGATCCCCGACCTGTTTCGCATGTTGCAGCAGGCGGGGTTGAGCTTTTTGAGCTTGGTGGATAGGCCCGCTTGGTCAGTGGAGTCTTTGTTTAAAAAGGTACCTGAGTTTGTACGGCAGCGGTTGGCAACCCTCAGCGTCATGGAGCGGCTGCATCTGTATGAACTCCTTCGCCCTGTCCATCGCCTCATCGACTTCTGGGCGGAGCATGCCGGCTCTTCACCGGTGCTGCCCTGGAGCGACGAAGATTGGCTGTCGGGATCCGTACAATTCAATCCCCTGTTGATGGACAACCCCCGCTTTCGCCAGGAGTACAGCAAAGCCCTGCAAGAGAAGCGGCCCTACGAAATGCAGTGGACAGGGGCCACCCACGGGCGGATCAGCATCCCTGCCGAGAAAGTGAGCTGGTTGGCGCCACTGCTTCAAGGACCAACGCCGGTTCGAGAGCTGATTCAACAGGCCGTCCAGTTGGGATCCCCAGATGAAGAACGAACAACCGCTGAGGTGCTGACCTTCCTAACCAACCTAGAAGACTTTCTTTTTTTGATGCTGCAATAGGCAGCTGATACATTTACGCTGAAC